>JBBTGK010000234.1:0-12849 GCA_038060635.1 Cyanobacteriota bacterium
TCATAAAGCATTATTCCCTTTTTGGGGTGAATAAGTAAACCAAACATAGAAGGAAATTTTGTTACTTCATTTTTTCCACCTTTTATAACCATTTTCTCTTTATGAGTACAATATCCACCTTCGAGAATTCGTACTTTTACACCGATTTCTGATATTACTTCTTCCATATTATTTTTTGTTTACTTTATATGTAAATTTATGAAATTCAGGAATACCATCGCCTGTTCTTAAATAAGTATTCACATCATTTTCAATTGCTCTTCTTAATGATTCTGTATCTGGAAAGTTTTTAGCCATTGCTTTATAAACAGGTAACATTCCATTAAATCTATTTATTCCTGCATCAGCAGATGACATAAGATTAGATACTTTAATAGTATTATAGGTTATTGTGAACATTTTACCCCAACGACCTTTTTTTAAGGCTTTTGAAGTTTGATTATAGGTTTTTGAACAGAATCCACCTGATACTTTTTTATCATAAAGTTTCATCTGATCAAAATATTTAACCAAATCTTGATCATTTAATAAATCTAAAGGTAAATCTATTTCAGATATATAGGTTGTTCTTGTTACCAAAGGACTAGTATCACCAACTTCATAATCTTCATCATAAGAATCTTGTGTTTTTGAAACGGCTTTATTTTTTTTAGCTAAAAGTTTAGATGCTAATAATCCTGAAGAAGAATCTTGTTTTACGGGTTCTGTTTTTTTTACTACTGGCGTTGTTACAGTATTTTGTTGAGTAACTTGAATTTGAGGTTGTTGAACAACTACAGGTTTTGGCTGAACAACGGGTTGGACTTGAACTTTTGGCTGTGGTTGTGGTTTAACAGGTTGTGTTTTTAAAACTTGAGGTTTAGCTACTTTTTTTGCTCCACCGAAAAAAAACTTTCCTGCACCACTTAAAAGATTATCTACTTTAGAAAAAACATTATCTATTGCTCCTCCTATTTGATTTGGAATAAGATCATCTAATTTAGATTCATCATCATCTTTAATATTAGATTTATTAAATAAGACTTTTGCTTTTTGTTTCTCATAATGCTCTTTTTCTTTACTATAAGAATCAAGTTTTCCTACATTTTTGGGATCACCTGTTACAAAAGAGTCTTTAGGATAATTTGCAGTATCCTCGTCATCTATTTCAACATCTTTATATAGGTTATATTTTTTCACATCATCTGACATATTTTATTAATCTCTTTTTTTATTCACAAGTTGAGATAAGTTACTAACCATATTTTGAGCAATATTGTCTTCAGGTTCTTCAACTATATTTTTGGGTTTATAAGATTTAGGCAAAATTAATTCTTTTTTAAATTCCATATTTATTTCTGTTCCAGGTATATTTATTTCTCTTAGTTCTCTGATAGTATTATCTATTTTTATACTTGATTTTTTGTCAACTTTGTGAATTTTACCATTTACAAGTGATGAATCTTCAGGAACTGCAATATTATTAAAAGATTCAGCATTTCTTGTTATTACAATAGAAGCTTGTTTTTTTATTGTTTTAAATTCATCTTTATAAGTATGCCATTCCATCATTTTATTTTTTACCAATGTAAAATCTTTATTAGGAATAACGCCCATATTTTCACCAGTTAACCTAGAAAGTTTTACAGATAAAGGCTCTTCATCATCATAAGTTTCATTATCTTCTGTTATCTGTTCTTCCATTTCAGTATAATCTTCTTCTTCAATTATTATACTAGGTTGATGAGTTTCCATTGTAAGTAAACCAGAGCGTTCATTTATACAATAAGAAAGATTAGCTTTTAAATTAACTCCTTCACGGATAAGTTCACGCCCAAAGACTCTAAGAATCAAAGGTGAAAAAACAACTCCATCTTCATCATGAAGTATTTCTTTGGCTTTTTTTTCTAAAAGTTCATAGTATTCATGTTTTATTTTTTCATCAACATGTGGCGAGTTATATAAAATAACATACCAATAAGCTTGATCTACATAAGCATTTTTATATAGTTTATTAAATTGTTTTTGTAACTCATTTAATGAATGGCAAATTGTTATTCTAGCTCTTAATTCTCTTTCTGCAATACCCATTTTAAAACCACTAAAAAAAACAAAATCCATTGCATGTTGCATTTCATGTAAAATTATTAGTTGGAGTAAATAGATTTCTTGTAAACTTAATTCACTTATTCCTATATATGGGGTTTCGGTTTCAGTTGTATAGGCTTGTGTTCCTAAACCAAAAAGATTGGCAATATCGGTATAAAAATTAAAGCAAATTTTTTTTTTAAGCAAAAAATCAGTTTCTAGTTTTAAAACTTCGGTTGCTTTATCTATTAAATTTTGATATTTATGTAAACTATTTGCTAAAAGTTCATTTCTTTCATCTGCATACAAAGAAGCCGCAGAGCAAAACTCATCGGCTTCTTTAAGAGTTTCATAATGAAAATTATAGTCAATTTCATTATACTCTTTAAATCTATATGTTGTTCCTATTATCTGATCGTATATTCCATTCATACCAAAACCAATTTATACTCATCCTTTTGAGCCAAAAGCGGTTTGATTCATCAAATCCCTACTAATCACTCATCACTTCTTACTCATTACTTTAATAAAATTTGATATTAATTCTCAATCCTAAAATGGTTCATCTTCAAAGTAACCCAAAGGATTATTACCTGGTCCTTTTGCTCCAGCTTGCCCACCAGCTACAGGGCTACCTGCACCTGTTGGACCTAATCCAGATGTTGCACCACCTTTTACTTTTGGTGGAGCAGGTTTAGTTACTTGTTTAAGTTTAGAAGCACTTTGCACTGAAACAGTAGTTTTTGGCTGTTGAGGTTTATTAACTTTTTTCTCACCTTTTATTTTTATTGGTGCTTTTTTACCATCTGAAGTTGTTCCTGAAGAACCTGTTGAACCAAAAAAGCCACCTTTTTTACCACCCAAATTAATTGCAGGGAAATTAATATTTATATCGCTCCAATTAATCTGTCCCTTGAATGTACCAGAAATACCGCTGTAAATTGATAAAAAGAATCTTCCAATAATCATAAAGAAGTAAATAAGACCATTGAAACCAGCTCCTAAAACACCTCCGACCAAAGATAAAACTTTCCCAATTCCACCTAAAACGGCTACAGTTACAGGGGATCTTGCAACAGCAAGCAAAACTTTATTTATTCCCCAAATTACTTTTATTGCACTTTTTGTAATAACTCGAACACCACTTACCATAATTCTCATTGGTAAACTGTTCATAAACATAAGAACAACAGCAGCTAATACTCTTACACCTCTAGCAAGATATTTATCAAATTCTTTCATAAAATCAAGTGCATGATTTTTGGCATTAGTAACGCCTTTTTTTACAGAGTGAACCATAATAGAATCATTGAAAGTTGAAGAGACCTGTTTCATTGCTTCATTAACTTCTTCTGCTATTTTATAATTAGGTTCAGGTAAAACAACATCTTCTTCTTCTTGTTGAGTATAATCATAAATATCTGCTTTTTCACCTTCAGGTAAACCAGCTTCAAGTGTTCTTAAAACTTCATCAAGAATAGCTACTGGAGCTTTACCAACAGAAGTTTGAATATATAAATAAAATGCTTCTCTTCCATCAGTTCTAGGAACTATAAATTCATGTACAAATCCTACAAAAGCAGATTGTGGTGATGGTAAATAAAAAACGGCTAACTGTTTTAATCTATCTTTTTTTCCTCTTTCTTTTGCCATTTCTTTTTTGAATGAAGAAGGCATAAGTTGACCTAAAACTTTTTGTAATTTAGGATTTACAGGTCTGATTACAATACCTGTTTTTTTCAATGAATCAGGTCTATCTTCAGTTGGTGGAGGTAATGGAATAGGGTGCATAGCATGTCCCAAAGGAGTTTTGGTAAAATCAGAAGCATAACCTGCTTTCCATTGAATTCCTTTTACTTTAAAAGAAATTGTTTGCCCTGCTTTTGCATCAGCATTTTGAAGTGATAAAACATCACTACCAGAAGTAGATTCAGCAACGTTTGTATAAACTTTTTGTTCTTTTAACTCTAAAGATGATTTATAGGTTTTATTTATAACATTTTTTTCTGGGGCAATGAGTGTTTCATCATCAATGTCATCTGCTTCATAAGGTTCTTCTTGAACATAATCAGCCGTAACAACTCTTTGAGGTGTTCTTCTTTCTTTTAAGCCTGTTGCTTGAGTTTTTTTACCATACGCAGCTCTTGCTCTGTTAATTGCTAAAGAATCTTGTGTTGCCGAAGTAAGAGCACCATCAGTACTAAAATCTTCCTCCTGAATCTCAGGAAGAGTACCAGTTCCAGTATTTTCTTCTTTTTCTTGGTTTAACTCATCAGCCATAATTAAAACCTAATAATTAAAATTTATATAATTTAAAGTTAAAAATATGTATAAAAACTTACATTTAACCCTTATAATATTATAACATTCTTTAAAAATTATTTGTTGTGATAAAGAGCAATTAAAAAAATATGCAGTTTTTTAGAAAAAATTCGAAGTTATTCATAATAATTACCATGAGCTTTTTTGGTCTGTCTCTATTGGTATCGTTAATTAGTAGTTGGATTTCACTTTTTTAAAATAAAAATGTTAAAAAAAATTGGAATTGAAAAAAATAATATTTCAAAAATACAAGGGACTAAAGTATCCTTTTTTAAACCTATAGTTGTTTTAGTAACTTTAGTTTTTTTTACTAATTCTAATGCCTATGGAGCAAATAGCTATTATTATGATCAACTTAATAATACAAAAAATAAACTCAAAAGAAATAAAGATTTAGTTCAACATCTTAAGAAAAAAGAAGTTGATGCAAAAATAAATTTATCAGTTGTTCAAAGAAGGTTAGAAAATACACAAGTAAAATTAGCAGATACTCAATATAGGTATGAAGAAGCTCAAAGAAAAATTCAGCTTACGAATATAAAATTGAAAGAAACTGATGGAGATCTAAAAAAACAAGTTGATTCTACTAAGTCAACATTATTGAGAATGTATAAACATAAATATACAGATTATCTTATGTTTTTATTTAAATCTGATGATGTTTATAGTTTTATGAGAAAAAATGTTTATTATACCTATCTTATTGATCAAGATAATAAAAAAATAAATAGTTTAACTAATAAGAAAAAAGAAATAAAAGATTTAAAAGATGAATATACTAAAAATAAAACTCAAATTGTAAGTATTGCCAAAACAATGGCAAAGCAAAAAGTTAATTATGAGAGTGAGACAGAAAGACAAGAAGTATATCTTCGTAAAGTAAAAAATGAAAAATCTTTTTATGAAAAAGAAGTAAGATTACTTGAACAAGAATCTAGTCGTGTTACAGATATGCTTAAAAATATTAAAAAAACAGGTAGTTCTTATTCTGGAAGTTATTCGGTTCCATATTCAGGTGGTAGAATGGGTTGGCCTTGTGGTGCAACAACAATTACATCTAATTTTGGCTATAGAATTCACCCTATTTTTGGTACAAGAAAATTACATGCAGGTTTAGATATAGGTGCAAGCGAAGGTACTCCTATTTATGCTGCTGCTAATGGCGTTGTAGTTGAATCTGGATGGACTGGTGGTTATGGTAAAGCTGTAATTATTAATCATGGTAGTGGAATAGCTACTCTTTATGCTCACTCTTCTGTTTTATATGTTGCACCTGGTCAAAGAGTAAAAAGAGGTCAACTTATTGCAGCGGTAGGTTCAACAGGATTTTCAACTGGTGGACATTTACATTTTGAAGTTAGGGTTAATGGTTCTCCAACAGATCCTTTAACATATTTACGATAGTTTTTAGCAAACTCACCCCAACCCCTCTCTAAGCTTTAGAGAGGGGCGACTTCATGACATTTTACTTTCTTTTAAGTAAAGAGAAAATAGATTGAAGAAGTGAGTGAAGATTTTTTTATGTGAATTTTGATATTTTACTGAATAAGATATCATTTTCTATTAGCATTTATTATAGTTTTTCAAGGTAAAAATAGAAGTTTGTACTCAAATAAAATCTGTATTTGTGGAAAATCTGAACAATTCCCTTTATGTGATAATACTCATGTTGATTTGAATTGGAGTTGTAAAATAAATTCAAAATGGAGTCATCTTGCTGTTTTAGGATCTTTTTGTTATCAAAATTTAGCTATGATTCTCGCTTCAGAATTTAATGGAATTGCAATTTTAACAGGAAAAGAAGTTAAAGCAGTTGAAAAACTGATTATTATTTTAGATGGAACAGATTTAGATTTTCCTTTGAATATAATAAAAACTATTAAAGCAAAAGAAATAATTGTTTTTACTTTAGGTTGTCCTTCAAATTTACTTTCTAATCATTTTCCTGAAGCTAAAATAGTTATGGTAGAAAATGAACATATCATAGATTCTTTTAATTATATAAAAGGTTTTATTAATGGTAATAATAATATTGATTCAGAAGAAAATACTAATAAAGTTATAAAAAAATCTGTTTTTGTTTCTCATGCAGTAAAAGATGAATTAATTATTAATAAAGTAATTAATTATCTAAGAAAATACTTTAATATTGATATTTTTACTTGTTCAGATTCAATACCATCAGGGGAAGAATGGCAAAAACAAATTTATAATTCATTGGTTGAAAAAGATTGTTTTTTAATTATTTTATCAGAAAATTTACTAAAATCTCATTTTTGTTCTTTTGAAGCTGGTTATGCAGTTGGATTAAAAAAGGATATTTATCTTATTTCTCTTGATGGTTCTATGCCTCATAATTTTTTCCAACATATTCAAACAGCAAATATACAAAGGCTAAAAGCGGAAAAACCTTGGATGACAGATGAATCTATTTTAAAACAAGAAATTTTAAAGATATTACAATAAAGAATTTTTTAAGAAAATAACAGGCTTATAACCCAATATTTCTGTATGGAACGTTTTTAAAACGTTACTCTTTGCTTGAATATATAATAAAATTATATATGTTAAATTTTATTTTTCTAATGTATAATGAAATGAACTATTTTTATAAAAGAAAAAATTATGAGTACAAATAATTCTCTTAGCTTAAAAAAATATATAGAAGACAAAAAAAATTCAAAAACAGTTACTCTTGATTCACATATTTTTGACTATGCTTATACTGGCGATAAAAAAGCTTTTGAAATTTTATCTAAATTTGAAAAAATAAAAGAGATTTTAGAACCAATTATTAGAGTTCAAAGAGATGCTGTAAAAGCAGAGTTATTAGGAAATGGTGTAAGAGTTACAGCAGAACAATTTCCTAAAATATATAAATTAATTTTAGAGTGTAGCCAAACATTAGGAATACCAACCCCAGAAGTTTTTATACACCAAAATATACAAATAAATGCAGGAACTATAGGCACAAATGAAGATGCTGTAATTATTTTAAATAATGGTTTAGTTGATCAATTAGATGAAGATGAATTACGCTTTGTTTTAGGTCATGAATGTGGGCATATACAAAATGGTCATGTAACTTATGGTTTTATGGCTTATCTTTTTGCCAATATTATGTCTGGAATAATAGGTATTTTGGCAATGCCTTTTGTTTTGGCTTTAAAACATTGGTCAAGACAAGCTGAAATAACTTGTGATAGAGCAGGTCTTATTTGTTCTAAAAATTTAGATAAAGCTAAATATTCTTTGGTAAAATCTGCTTTAGGTTCAAAAGAACTTTTTAAACAAATAAATATGGAAGAATATTTAACACAATTAGAAGATATAAGAGAAAACTCTGGAAGATTTTATGAATTTCTTGATAGTCATCCTTTAATAGTAAAAAGAGTTAAAAGTTTAGAACTTTATGAAAAAACAGAGAATTATCACTTAAAAAAAGGTGATTTAGTAACAACTTCATTAACATTAGCAGAAGCAGATGCTCAAATAGAAAAGATCTTAAAAATATTATAGTTTTTATCAATTAAAAAAAAATAGCAAATGAAGGTAATAAATAAGACATGGATATAAACACATCTAAAATAGAAATAAAAAAACTAATATCAGACATAATAGCTTTTTGTTCTAAAAATTCTATAACAGAAAAAAATGTTTCTATTTTACAAGAAAAATTTACTAAAAATGAAATAAATCTAACTGTATTAGGTGAATTTAATAGAGGTAAAAGCACTTTTGTTAATAGTTTAATTGGTGATGATATTTTACCATCAGGTGTAACACCAACAACAGCCTCAATAAATATTTTAAAACATAGTAACCAAACTTATGCTAAAGTTTTATATCTTGATGAAAAAAATGAAATGTTATCTTTATCAAAAGAATCGTTTCAAAATTTAAATTATGAAAATATAGATCATATAGAAATAGGTCATAATTCTCCTTTTTTAAGAAATATAATTATTATTGATACTCCTGGGGTAAATGATATAAATACTCAAAAAATAGAAGTAACATATAATTTTATTCCAAAATCTGATGCTGTAATTTTTTTATTAGATGCAGAACAAGTTTTGAGTAAAAGTGAGTTTGATTTTTTTCAAAATAAAATCCTAAGTTCAGATATTAATAAAATAATTTTTGTTATTAATAAAACTGATAATTTAAAAGCAAATGAATTAAATGAAGTAATGGATTATGCTCATAAAAAACTTTCTAAATATGTAAATAATCCTATTATAGTACACTATTCTGCTAAAAATGCTTTATCTGCTAAAAAATCTAATAATGATAAAGAGTTAGAAAATTCTAATTATATAAATCTTAAAAAAGCTATTACAGATAATGTTTTTGATAAAAAAGATAGTATTTTAATAAATAGAACTAGTCATAGTTTAAATTTAATCATAAATAGTCTTATTACTAAACTTAATTTTGAAAAAGGGTTATTTGTAAAACCTTTAGAAGAACTTGAAAATAATCTAAAACACATAAAAGAAAATGAATCATCTTTAAATAATCAATTGGAAACTTTATTAAAAGAATTTAGAGAAGAAATAAAAATACTAACTAAAAACGAAATTTCAAACTTAAGAACATTTTCATTGTCTTTAAACGAATGTATAACAAATGAGTTTGATGACTTATCTTATCAAGATATAAAAACATATTTACCTTCTTTTATTCAAGATAAATTTAAAGATCAAGTTGAAGCTCAAGAAATAAATATTAAAGCTGTAACAATAGAAATTTATCAAAATTATATAGAAAAATTAGGTAAAATATTTGAGAATATCAAAAAAGAGCTTGATTTTAAAATAGATTTAGATCAATTAAAATTGAAGACTATTAATAAAACCTCAAATTCTGATCTAGGTTCATCTATATTAATGACTTCAGGTCTTACTGTTATGTTTTTAGGTGGTTTATTTCCTCTTATAGGAGGAATTTTAATGGTAGCAACAGGAGGCTTTTTATCTTTATCATCAAAAGAAACTAGAGAAAAATCTTTAAAAGAAGATTTAAAAAAATTAGCTAATAATTCTATTACTCATGCAACAGAAAAAATAAGTATAAAACTAGATAATATAATAGAAGAGATTTCTTTAAAAATTCAAGATAATTTAAAAGAACTATTCAAAGATGAGTTTGAAAGTATTAATAACTCTTTTAATTCTGTTATTGAAGATAAAAAAGTAAAAGAAATCGAAAGTTCTGTAAAAATAGAAGAAATAGATAAAGAAATAAGTTTTTTAATAGACAAAAACAAAGAAGTTATTAGAATTTTGGAAATAAATACTTTATAAAATGGAAAATATAGAAATACTCAAAGATTTTAATAATAATGTTAGTTTTTTAACACTAAAAGCTAATGAAATATCAAATATAATAAGTTCTTTGTTTCCAGATGATAAAGATCTTTTTTTGATAAAAGATAATATTGATAAACTAAATGCCAATATTTTTAGAATAATTGTAGTTGGTGAGTTTAAAAGAGGTAAATCAACTTTTATAAATTCTCTTTTAGGTGAAAAAATCTTACCTATGGGAATAACACCAACAACAGCAGCAGTAAATGTTATAAGATACGGAGAAACGCCAAAAGGTATTTTAAAATATAAAGATGGTACAAGTAAAGAAATAACCATAGAAGAGCTTAATTTTTTTGCTACGACCAAAAATAATGATTTTGAAAAATTAGAACTAATTGAGGTTTATTATCCTTCTTCTATTTGTAAAGAAAAAGTTGAAATTATTGATTCTCCAGGAGTGAATGATATAGATGAACAAAGAGTTGAAATAACCTATAACTATATACCTAAGTGCGATGCAGGTATTTTTTTACTTAGTGCAACTCAACAATTATCTTCTTCAGAACGAGATTTTATAACTTCAAGAATAAATAAACATCTAAATAAAATGTTTTTTATTTTAAATAAAATAGATCAACTAAATGAAAGTGAATTAGAGGAAGCTATTGATTATGTAAAAAGCGAATTAAAAAATGTTTCTGATAATAATAAAATTTTTCCTGTTTCATCAAAAATAGCCTTAAAAGGTGTTTTAAATTCTTCTATTGAAGAAATCAATAATAGTAAAATAGAAGTTTTTCAAAAAGAGTTATTTACTTTTTTATTAGAAGAAAAAGGTAGTTTTTTAATTAAAAATACAATTGCAAAATTAATTAGTTCTACAAATAAAACTGTTAGTAACTTAAACATGATGTTAACTGCTTTAGATCAATCTATTGAAGATTTTAATGCTAATGTTGAAAAATCAAAATTTGAATTTGAGGAAATAAATAAAGAAAAAATCTTAATTGATGAATTTATAACAAATAAAAAAGACAAAGTTATTAATACTATAATTGAAGATCTTAATTACTCTTTTCAATCTTTTTTGACAAAAATTGATACTAAAATAAAAGAAATTTTGGATCTTAGTATAGAAGAAATAAAAAAAGAAATGACTTCTTATTTAAAAACTCTAATAGAAGAATGGACAAAGAAAATAGATGAATTTGTAAAATTAGAGATAGATGAATTAGATAACTTTATAAAAGAAAAAACAGGTAAAATTTATGAAAGCTTAGACAATATTCAAGCTAATTTTTTGGCTTCAAATAATATAGTAGTTGAGTTTAAAAATACGAATAATCTTGCGAATGATATTTTAAAAAATATACCTGAGTTTTTATTAGATCAAAAAGATACTAAATCGAAAGTAGCTAGAGGAATCTTTTTTACATTAGGTGCTGTTGTTTTAACAGGTGGCGCGATAATTCCAGCTATGATATTAGGAGGAGTTGCTACTTTTTTAAGTGATATTTTTCTAAAATCTTGGAAAGAAGAAAAAATACAAAATCAAATTTTTACTTCTGTTAAAGAAAGCCTTGAATCAAACACACCTATTTTTAGAGAACAAATAAAAAATAGTTTAAATGAGTTTTTTGAATTAGAAATACGAAAAAAAGTTATTGATGAATTAGATTCTTCTATAGATTCGCTAAAAAATACAATAGATTTATTAGCTATAAATAAAAATACTAAAGAAGAGGAAACAACAAAGCATAAAGAAGAATATAAAATATCTATTGATAAAATATTAGATATTCAAAAAGAAATATTGAGTATTAATGTATAAGGCTATACTTGAAAATACACAAGGGAATAAAGCAGCCTTTTTCAGGAAATTTGGTTTTTATTAGATATGAGTTGGTTAGAAAATCTCTTTATTTCAGAAGAAAATAAATTAAAAATAGCAGAAATAAAACTCTACATACAAAATGAAAATTATGATAGAGCATTATTAATTTTAGATACTATAATTGGTTCAAGAACTGTTTTTATAGATCTATATTTGCTTGAAGCTTATTGCCACATAAAAAAAGAAAATTATGAATTAGCTACAAAAAAACTATATAAAGTATTTGATATTGATAAAAATAGCTCAGAAGGTATATATTATAAAGGTTTGATTTATAAAGGTTTAAATGATTATGATAATTCCTTGGATAATTTAAGAAAAGCTATAAATTTAGGTTATGATAAATATAATATTTATAATGATTTAGCTGATTTATATATACAAAAAAAAGAATATGATAAAGCTTTTATTCAATTAAAAATATCTTTAACTAAAGAAAATAATAATCTAAATACTTACAAAAAAATAGTAAATATATTAATAGAACAAAACAATATTGAAATGATTATTGATTTTTGTAATAAAGCTCTTGATGTAAAATCAGACATTTTTTTTATTGATATTTTATCTCAAACTTATTTAAAAAATAATGATGATGTAAAAGCATTAGAGTTACTTCAAAATTATATTAAAGTCTTTAGTTATCCAGAAATATATACTAATCTAGCAAAAATATATATAAAAAATCAAAAATATGATTTAGCATTAGAAAATATAGAAAAAGGTTTGGTTTTATTTTCGGATAATCTTGATTTAAAAATTCAAAAAATGGAAGTTTGTTATTATAAAAAAGATTATTTGGGTATAATAAAAACATCTAAAAAAGTACTTATACAAGAATTAGATAATTATAAAATTTTGCTTTATTTAGGAATTAGTTTTTTTTATACTAAAGAAAAAGAAAAAGCTATATTATATCTTGAAGAATCTTATAAATTAAAAAAAGATTCCTTAAATTGCTGTTATTTATCCCTTATTTTTTTTGATGATAAAAAAATAGAAATATCTTTTAATTTATTATTTGAAGCATTAGAACTTACTGAAAATCAATCACAAAAACTAGAAATATATCAAAAAATTTATTTTAATTACGATAAAATAGCTAATAAAGAAAAAGCTTTAGAGTTTGCAAAAAAAGCTTTAGAAATAGCAAAAGATAATGAAAAAACGGATATTCAAAAATTTATTGCTAATCTTCATAAAGAAAGAAATTCTTCAGCAATAGAAAATGAAAATGATTTTAAAAACTAT
>JBBTGK010000235.1:0-9130 GCA_038060635.1 Cyanobacteriota bacterium
TTTCATTCATCTGCGGAGTAAACTCACGCAGTTTTCTGAAAACTTTTCTATAAATCATAGATACTTGAATACTGTTTGTATTATCACTCAAAGTATAGTTTCTATATATTCTTAATAAAATAAATTATTGTACTAATTCTATAATAAAATAGATTCAACGTTTATACTTGACTACAATGAATAGATATAAAATTCTGAAAGAGAATTGAATGAAAGTAATAGAAACAAAAAATATATATAAAATATTTGATGGAAAAATAAAATCTGAAGCACTAAAAGATATTAATATTCAAATAGAAAAAGGTGAATTTTGTTCAATTACAGGGCCTAGTGGTAGTGGTAAAAGTACATTATTATATCTTTTATCTGCATTAGATACACCGACTGCGGGTGATATTTTTATAAATAATAAAAATATTTCTAAAATGAATGACAAAGAATTAACTCAAATACGACAAAATGAAATAGGTTTAGTTTTTCAGTTCCATTTTTTATTGCCAGAATTTACAGCTTTAGAAAATCTTATGATTTCTCAATTATTAGCAAAAAAAGATAAAAAACTATCTGAAAAAAAAGCATTAGAAATTCTTGAAAAAGTTAATATTTTACATAAAAAAAGTAGTTTACCTTCTGAAATGAGTGGTGGAGAACAACAAAGAGTAGCAATTGCAAGAGCCTTAATTAATGAACCTGCTATTTTGTTGGCAGATGAACCAACAGGTAATTTAGATTCAAATAATAGTAAAAACATCTATGATTTACTAAAAGAGCTAAATAAAGATTATAATCAAACTATTTTGATTGTTACTCATGATATTAATTTTGCAAGATGCACAGATCGCATAATAGAAATTGTTGATGGCAGAATAAAAAAATGAATTTCTAAAGAGGAATGCTTTTAAAGCATTCCCTACATAAACATTGTGTTATAACCCTATAACCAACAACCTGGATCTGGTTGAAAAGGATCTCCTGTAATACCATAAGATGCTGTTTTATTACCACCCAAACAAATTTGATTAATATTACAAGTTATACATTTTCCCATTAAATGCTTTTCACTATTTTTGAGTTTACTTAATTTTTTACTTTTTAACCAAATTTCTGAAATAGTTTTTTTATGAATATTACCTATAATAATATCAAGTTGCCTATCTGCATAAACATTACCATAAGTATCAAATGCAAGATAACTTCTTCCCATATATGGTCTTTGAGCAATATTAACATTTGGCGGAATTTCTATATTATCAACTTTATCAACAATTCTTACTAGCTGATCTCTTACTCTTATTAATAAATCAGGAAAATTTCTGGCTTCTTCTATGATATTATAAAAAACCTCTTTTAACTCATTTCCGATTAAATTACCTTCTTTTAAATTTTCAACTCCATTTCCTGCAAAAATAAACCTTCCAATTGCCAAAAAATTAATTTGGAGTTCAGAACATAAACGATACATTTCTCTTATTTCATGCGTATTTACATTTTTTATTAGAGTAAACTTTACTTCTACTGGTATTCCTAATTTAACCATATTTTTTATACCTTTGATAGTTTTTGCAAAAGAGCCTTTACCACGAATAAAATCATGAGTTTCTTCTGTAGCTCCATCTAAGCTGATTTGAACCATGTGCAATCCTGTTGCTTTTAGTGCGTAGGAATAAGGTAAATCTAAAAAAATACCATTTGTAATTAATTCAACATAATGATTTTGGGCTAATAGTTTATTTATTATTCTAAAAAGATCTTTTCTTAATGTTGCTTCTCCACCAGAAAGTCTAAAATAAAATTTATCATAACCGCTAACTTTTTTAAATTCTTCTAATTGCTCAAGTATAATATCAACATCAAGTTCTTCTTTATTTTTTAGCCTTATTTGATAACAATGCTTACATTCAAGATTACAAATATCATTAAGTTCTACTTGAAGGTTAAAAAAAGCTCTTTTTTCTTCTTTAATCATAATTTTAAAACTATTTCAGCATCTTTTTTAATTCTACTCATACAAGTAAGTATAGTATATTTATTTGTTTTTGTATCTTTTTTACCTTTATAATCAATATTTTCTAATCCTTTTATAACTTCTACAGAACAAGAATAACAAGCTCCATATCTACAACCAAAAGGAATTTCAAGCCCACTTTTTAAAGCTCCATCTAAAATTAAATCACCTATTTTTATATCAATAACTTTATTTATGTTAGTACCAACAAAACGGACTTTTGCCATAAAATTTTTTACCAGTCTTTTTTTTGAGAACTGGAATTCTGTTTCTCAAATTTATATTTTCGATTAAGTAAATTTTGATTTTTAAGCTCATCTAATTTCATATTTTTTAAAAAACTATCAATTGCACTATTTTCAACATTTTGACCAACTTGATTAGTATTATCGTTTTGACTTTGCTGGTTTTTATTTCCATTATTTTGAAGATTATTATTAGGATTAGATTTATTTTCTGTTCCCTGTTGATTATTCATCATGTTTTGAATACTATTTTTGAGTTTTTCTTGAATTTTTTCTTTTACAAAATCATAATTCTCTTTAGCATTTTTATCTTCGCTATTTATATCCATTGCTTTTTGATAATATTTTAAAGATTCATAATAAAAAGGGTCATGTTTTGATTCTTCAGCCATTTTATACATAGTATTACCAAGATTGTAGTAAGTTTTTTGTCTTATCTCAGCATCTAAGTTTTTTGATTTTAAAAGATTTAAATAAATAGATTGACTTTCAGAATATCTTTTTTGTTTATAGAGTGAAGATGCTTTATTAAATATAATAGTGTCATTATTAGTAGTGTATTCATAGGCTTTATCAAAGTTTTTTTCAGATGTTTTAAAATCATTATTTTTGAAATTTGCAACACCTTTATTATTTTCAAAAACATAATCCCAAGGATATTTCGCAGAAATAAAAATTTCTGAAACTAAAGCGATTGAAATAATCAAAAATTTATTTATATTCTTTTTTGAATAAAAAATATTCATAATGAAAACTCTTTAATCACCCATTCATAATCTTCTGGAATATTAAAATTATTTTTAGGTATTTTTTTTAATCGTTCAAAAGCTTTTCTTGCTATAATTTTTAGTTCTAAATTATTTTTGAAGTAATTTTCATCTATAATAATAGATTCCATAATTGAAAGTAAAATTCTCTTATCACATTTCAAATAGTTGTTTTTTATATATTCAATGGCTTTATTTTTTTCAAATTCATATAAGCTTTTAAATGCTAATGATTGTAAAAAATTATCACCTATAGAATCTTTTAAAATTGTATTTGATAAATCAATGATTAATTTTGATTTTCTAATAGAAAGTTCTGATAATGCACTTGTTGCAATTTCAGGATCATAAAAATCTAAAACTAATTTTTTTAAATCTTCTTCGTCTATTTCTGAATAATCGATTTGCTCAGAATCTTGTGAATATATATTTTCTAATAACATAATTTTCTCCTTATTTTTTAGGTTTTAGAATAACAGTATTCATATATTTTGTACCATCTGGCAATATATCCCATTTACTTTCAAAGATTACAGTACCTTTTGAACCTTTTATTTCAGTAGTAATAGTTTTATTTTCTTTTGTTACACTTTTTCCAGCTTCCAATAATTTTTCAATAATCATTTGATTATTAGCAGGAGTATCTTCAATTCCAGCTCTTTCTAAAGTTTTCGCCATTTCAAGTGTTCTTTCAAAATTGTGTTTCAATTTTTCAAGGTTCTTTAGTTTACTTACATTTTCAGGATTAGCTTCAAATTCTTTAGGATTAGCTTTTTTAGCTTCGTTTAAACTTTTTAATTCTTCTGCCATCTCTTTTGTAAAAGTTTTTGCTTTACCTCTAATAAAAATTTCTACTTTACCTGTTGGCACAGCAACATCATCTTTTAAAGCAACTTTTACCTTATTAATCTTATTTCCATAGGGAACAGGAAATTCTTCTACTATTGTTGGCTTAGTAGCTTCTACAGGTGTAGAGGGTCTTCCTATTGGCTTAGCAGGTTCTACAGGTGTAGCTGGTCTTCCTATTGGCTTAGTAGGTTCTACAGGTGTAGAGGGTCTTCCTATTGGTTTAGTAGGTTCTACAGGTGTAGTTGGAGGTCTTCCTGTTGGCTTAGGTTCTATTGTAGTAGGTTTTCCTCCTC
This sequence comes from Cyanobacteriota bacterium, assembly GCA_038060635.1. Classification (GTDB taxonomy): domain Bacteria; phylum Cyanobacteriota; class Sericytochromatia; order UBA7694; family JACMQJ01; genus JBBTGK01. The sequence continues at coordinate 4,160 of JBBTGK010000235.1, forward strand.
TACCAACTCTTGAACCAACAGCAACCATTGCCCCATCTATTAAAGCCGTCGATATCCCATCGGCAAGATGTTTAGCTGCCTTTTCAAGTTCAGGTGTTGTTTTTGCATTAGCAGCTACAGTAGCAAAATTATAAAAATCTTTTCCTACTTTTATGGCATCTGCACCTAAAAAACCTAAAGCAACTCCAAGCATAATAGCATCTGCTGCTTCGCCTACTCCAACCGCATGTGATGCTGCATAAACAGCTAAAGTAGCAGAAAGTATAGCTAAGTTTTTTGGTGTAAGCATTTCTTCAAATTTTGATTTTAATTCATTTGGAAGATATTTTGGCATCATTTTTAATGATTCCATAAGTTTTTCTGAGGTTTTGTACGTAGCAGGTGATGCCACACCAAGTAGGGTTCCAGCTACTTTAAGAGCTTGATTTGCTGGTATATTATTTGGCATCATAGCAAGTTTAGCTTTTACCTGATCAATATTTCCGAGTTTTTCAAGATTAGGAGTATTATTAAACTGAGTAATTACATTATTATGATCATCAGTAAAAGCAACAAACTTTGAAAAATTAACACTAGGATAAGCTCTTACAGAAATTTCACTTTTACTTTCATCACTATAACTTGTACCTCTTACTTCATTAAGATGAAACTTCCCGTTTTTTTCAGTTATTACTTCAGCACCAGTTGTAGCTTTGGCAACATCTAAAGCTTGATTTAATGTTGCATATCCTTCTGCTTTTCCTACAGGTTTTCCTGCTTTTATTTCATTTGTTCCCCAAAAAGTTGCATCGTAATTACCAATATTACGTCCTTCTACTCCACTCAACTTATTTTATCCCTTATTATGATTAATATAAATCTTTAAAAATCTCAAGTATAAATATAACACTAAGCAAAATATAATGTCCAATATATATTATTTTAGGGGTGCATTAAATTTTTATAGAATATGTAAAATCGTGTTTATCCATAAAAAATAAAATAACCTGTAAACATCGTAGAGACGCATTGCAATGCGTCTCTACCAAATATCGTTTTTTAACCTATAATTTTTTAATGCACCCTATATATTATTCTACTTGAATTAAAAAAACTATAATTTATAATTAAGGAAGCTTGGTTTGAAAAAAAAATAATTAAAGATAAGAATTTTGGAAGCAGACGATTATCTTTTTACTCTTTACTTTTTACTAATGATACTATCAGAAATGGCACTTTCAATAAAACCTAAAAATAAAGGATGAGGATTATTTGGTCTTGTTTTAAATTCAGGGTGAAACTGACAAGCTACAAACCATTTATGATTTTTTAACTCAATTATTTCAACTAAAGAATTATCTGGTGAAGTTCCTGAAAAAAACATACCTTTCTCTTCTAAAATATCTCTATATTTATTATTAACTTCATATCTATGTCTATGTCTTTCATAAATTAGACTACTTCCATAATATTTATTTAATTTAGATTCTTCATTAATTTTACAAGGATAATTTCCTAATCTCATTGTTCCACCAATATTATCAACTTGTTTTTGATTTTCCATAATATCAATAACAGGATATTCTAAGTTTTGAACAAATTCACTACTATTTGCATTATTAAGATTACAAACATTTCTTGCAAATTCTATTACGGCACATTGTAATCCTAAACAAAGACCTAAAAAAGGAATATTATTTTCTCTGGCATATTTTATAGAAGCTATTTTACCTTCTATACCTCTTTCTCCAAAGCCACCAGGGACTAAAATAGCATCAACATCTGAAAGATGTTTTTCAACACCATCTTTTTCTATTTCTTCATCAGAAGAAATCCATTTTATGTCAATTTTATGCCCTAATTTAGCACCAGCATGTCTTAAAGACTCATAAACACTTATATAAGCATCATTAAGAGCGACATATTTTCCTACAATACCAATTTTTAATATTTTATCTTTTATTTTTAAATTTTTTGCAACTTCAAGCCAATTTCCCCAATCTAATTTTTTATCATCTATTTTTAATAATCTTAAAACTTGTTCGCTCATATTAGCGTTTTCTAATGCTAACGGAACATCATAGATAGACTCTACATCTAAACCTTCAATAACACATTCTTTATCTAGATCACAAAAAAGAGATAATTTTTCTTTTACAGAATTACTTAATGAATTTGTGGTTCTGCAAACTAAAATATCTGGTTGAATACCATAACTTCTAAGTTCTTTTACACTATGTTGAGTTGGTTTAGTTTTTTGTTCACCAGTAACACCAATAGAAGGAACTAGAGTTACATGAATATAGATTACATTTCCTTTTCCAGCATCTTTTTTAAATTGTCTTATTGCTTCAATAAAAGGTAAGCCTTCTATATCTCCTACTGTTCCACCAATTTCTGCAATAATAACATCGAAACCTTTTTTATCGATTATTTTTATTCTATCTTTTATTTCATCTGTAATATGTGGTATTACTTGAACAGTTCCACTTAAATAATCACCTTTTCGTTCTTTATTTATTACATTTTGATAAATTGCACCTGTTGTTACATTGTTTTCTTTAGTAAGTTCAACATCGATAAATCTTTCATAATGACCTAAATCTAAATCGGTTTCAGCACCATCTTTGGTTACAAAAACTTCCCCATGTTGATAAGGACTCATTGTTCCTGCATCTATGTTTATATAAGGGTCAAATTTTATGATAGATACAGATAGCCCTCTATTTTTTAATAGTCTGCCAACAGAGGCTGCAACAATCCCTTTTCCAATGGAAGAAACAACTCCTCCTGTAACAAAAATGTATTTTGTGGTCATTTTTAAATAATAATAAAAAAATAATAGATGGATTTCATCTTACCAGAAAAATATCTTTTTAGAGTTAATTTAAGTGAACTATTTATATTAGAGAAAAAATTAGCCTTTAATTTTTGAGATATATTAAAAAATATCTTAAAGATTGGGTAATTTTTATAAAATTAATTTTAATCAATTTTTGTGCTATTCTTTTATAATTATTTTTATGCTTTTTATGGTGTTTTTGTTCAATGAAAAATATATCTCCAAACCTTCACATATTGTTCTTTTTACTATTTGTTATATTTTCTTTCAAATATTTTAATTTTATAGAATACTCAAAATATTTCGCTTTTGCTTCTTTTGGCTTTGTTGCAATCAATATAGTTATGGAGTTTATGAATATAAACAAAAATGGATTTAATAATAAAGGAAATAACTTAAATAATCAATCTATTTCTAATATATTTGATAATATTTTTATATTTTCAGCTACTTTAATATTATTTCCTCAAGTATTTAAATCAGATTACTTTTTTTTGGTTCAAACAGTTTTTATTATTTCTATAATTTTAAAAACAGTTTATTTGTCAAAAGCTAATAAGAAAATTAATTCGTTAAAAGAAAAATAGTTCATTGCAATAAACTTTTTTTCAATAAACTTTTAGTTTAAAACCAAATTAGTTAAGGTATAATAAAGTATAATTTAGCTCAGAAAATAATACATTTTCATTTAGGATTCATAATTAAATAACTTCGGTACGTTAATTATTTTTTATTATAATAAAACTCACTCATATTGTAGTAATGGCAGGTGTAAAGCACAATTGCATTTAAATTGTTGCGATATGTTCAATCATAACGTAGATGTGTATTGCATACGCATAAAATAAATGGTAAATACAATAAAATGTATAACGTAATTATAATATTGGAAACATTTTTACTGATAACCAATAATTTTTCTTGATTTTAAATAAAGTGCGTATAGCAATACGCACCTACCACAATATTCTTTATCTTAAAAAAATAAAAGAAACTAAACAAAAACTTGTACGGATCTGCTTTACGCCTATCCACACAAGTTTTTGTGATGCTCTAAAATTATTAAAAATTCCAAATATTTAAAATATTATTTTTATTATTTAATTCATGAAGTTATTTAATTTCAGATCCTTAAAACCCAATTCGTTAAGGTAGAACAAAGAAGAGGTTAGGCTAATAGAATGAACTTTCTAGAATTTAAAACCCAATTTGTTAAGGTAGAACTTATTATTGTTGATGTTGAACCATTTAAAATTTTAACATTTAAAACCCAATTCGTTAAGGTAGAACCATACTCGCTCTTATTGAATCATATAAATATATATTATTTAAAACCCAATTCGTTAAGGTAGAACCCAAATGTAAAATATTTAGTGGTGCATCATACCGCATTTAAAACCCAATTCGTTAAGGTAGAACAAAAGTTCGTTTTATAAAAGGTAGATTACATTTTCAATTTAAAACCCAATTCGTTAAGGTAGAACTTTAGTTTCTCATGAATACGGGGTTACAATGAACTCATTTAAAACCCAATTCGTTAAGGTAGAACCTAGCAACAGAGAATCAAGTGTTAGCGTGGCAATGAGTGATTTAAAACCCAATTCGTTAAGGTAGAACTAGAATACTTACCAAAATTAGATGTATCAATCATTTCATTTAAAACCCAATTCGTTAAGGTAGAACCAAGTAGCTAAAAGAACAAATGTAGATGTAACCGACACATTTAAAACCCAATTCGTTAAGGTAGAACCTGGATTTAGCACTGATAACCCAGAGTGTGTTTATCAATTTAAAACCCAATTCGTTAAGGTAGAACTACAAGATTTTCACCTTTGCAAGTATCACAGGCACAATTTAAAACCCAATTCGTTAAGGTAGAACAAGAGTTAAATGATGTAGAACTTTGATCCCAAAAAGATTTAAAACCCAATTCGTTAAGGTAGAACTCCCAAAAAAGAGCAGTCATAAATTTTGAATAAAAATTTAAAACCCAATTCGTTAAGGTAGAACAAAGGACAGATCCAATACCCAGCTAAAAAAGAAAACATTTAAAACCCAATTCGTTAAGGTAGAACTGGTTTGGTGTTTGTGATATACCAACTTTTAATTAATTTAAAACCCAATTCGTTAAGGTAGAACTAAGAACCGTT
>JBBTGK010000236.1:0-1576 GCA_038060635.1 Cyanobacteriota bacterium
GTTCTAAAATTAATCATAAGATAATAGTTTCTCATCGTGTAGTTACAAAGAATGAGAGTTATCATATTCAGAATATAACCCCGTTTGAAAATACTCTTACTCTACAAACCACTACAAATAAAAGTTTAGACGATGTTTTTTATAATGAATTAAAACAATATGGAACGACATGGGAATTGGATAATTTAGAAAAAAGTATCTCAGAAAAATATATTAATGATATTTCAGGATCTAAAGGTAATAAAATATTAGCTAAGATTCCTAAAACTAGTAGAGATATAATAAAAATGCCACTGTTTCTTAATTTTATCAATTGGATTGCTCTATATAGTGATGATAATACTATTGGAGAAATCGAATCATTATCAAAGTTGTATTTAATATTTACAAGAAAAAAGCTAAAAAGAGAATTTGATATTTTGAAAGATTCTAATGATAAAAGTGATAATTGGTTATTATTAGGTGAAAGTAATAGTAAATTACAAAATAATACATATATTTATACTCTTGATAAAATTATCACACCTATAGAATTATTATTATGTGAAATAGCCAATAAATTGGGTTTTTCTTTTACAAAAGAGGCTCTTGAAAATGAAATTAGAGCTTTAATAAATCAAGAAAAAATGGGAATAATAAGTAAAAATATTAAATTAATTTATCAAGATGTAGAGCAACAAACATTAGAAAGAAAAGTACAATTTCAAGGTATATATCCAGAATATTTTTATACTTTTAGATTATTATTACTTTCTAAATATGATGAGGATATAACTATTTCTCAACTAATTGAAAGTTTGATAAAAAATACTCTATTAAAAGATTCAGGAGATGGAGAGATAAGTTTTTATCATCAATCAGTAGCAGAGTTTTATATTGCTTTACGTCTTTTTTATAATCAAAATCTTCAAAGATTAGAATTAGATCAATATAATAAATTTTATTTTGAAGATAGTTTAAATAAAATAGATGAACTTAGTAAAAAAGATATTTCTATAGATAATATTCGTTTATTTATTATAGAATTTTTTGAATTAGATGTATATTCAAAAATGTATTATGAATATTTAAAAGATCTTGACTTAACTTATCTTATTTTTTTTAGTATAGCTTCGCTTTACAACGCTAAAGAAGAATACGAAAAAGCAATTGAATTTTACAATAAATCTATATCAATTAATCCTAATTTTTATAATGCATATAATAATTTGGGTAATGTTTACAAAGCTAAAGAAGAATACGACAAAGCAATTGAGTATCATAAAAAAGCATTAGAACTTTCACCTAATAGTTATATTAGTTATAATGGTTTGGGTAATGTTTACTACTCTAAAAAAGAATATGACAAAGCAATTGAGTATCATAAAAAAGCATTAGAACTTTCACCTGATAATTATCTTTTTTATAATAATTTGGGTGATGTTTACAAAGCTAAAAAAGAATACGACAAAGCAATTGAATTTTACAATAAATCTATATCAATTAATCCTAATTTTGAATATACATATAATGGTTTGGGTGATGTTTACTACTCTAAAAAAGAATATGACAAAGCAATTGAGTATCATAAAAAAGC
>JBBTGK010000236.1:1676-5869 GCA_038060635.1 Cyanobacteriota bacterium
ATACGACAAAGCAATTGAGTATCATAAAAAAGCATTAGAACTTTCACCTGATAATTATCTTTTTTATACTATTTTGGGTAATGTTTACTACTCTAAAAAAGAATACGACAAAGCAATTGAGTATCATAAAAAAGCATTAGAACTTTCACCTGATAATGAATTTTCATATAATTCTTTGATTGGTACAATTTATTACAATAAAAAAGAATATAATAAAGCAATAGAATATTTAGATAAAGATATTTTTAGTGGTAAAAACTTACTTGAGAATTATAATCAATTAGGTTGTATTTATTATGAGCTAAAAGAATATGAAAAAAGTTTTCAATATCTAAAAAAAGCTCTTTCAATAAATATTAATTATCCTCCAATTTATCTTAATTTAGGAAACTATTATACTATTAAATCTATTTATAATGGTGCAATTAAATGTTATATCAAGTTTATTAATTCTAATAAAGAAGAATTTGGTGAAGAATTTATAAAAAAATATGATTCAATGGCATTTAATTCTTTAAGTTATATTTATTTTACGAAAGAAGAATGGGAACTATCAATAGAAAACTGTAGAAAAGCTTTAGAACTTGATCCTAATAATTCAACCATTTACTTTTTATTAGGAAATGCTTATTCTGAATTAAAAGAATATGGAAAATCAATAGAAAACTGTAGAAAAGCTTTAGAACTTGATCCTAATAATTCAACCATTTACTTTTTATTAGGAAATGCTTATTCTGAATTAAAAGAATATGGAAAAGCTATAGAAAACTATGACAAAGCTATAGAACTTGATCCTAATAATTCAAGCATTTACTTTTTATTAGGAAATGGTTATTCTGAATTAAAAGAATATGAAAAAGCTATAGAAAAGTATAACAAAGCTATAGAACTTGATCCTAATGATATTTCTGCTTATTGTTATTTAGGTCTTTCTTATTCTGCAATAAGAGAATATGAAAAAGCTTTAGATTATTATAATAAAGCTCTTAAGATAACCGACTCAGACCCAAATATTTACTATAATATCTCATGTATATACTCTCTTATAAATAAAAAAGATGAATATATAAAATATCTAATTGAAGCTATAAATTTAGATTCTATTTATAAAGAAAAAGCTAAAAATGATACTGATTTTGATAATATAAAAAATACTCCAGAATTTAAAAAACTTGTCGAGTAAAAATAGAATAATTAAATTTTAACAATTATTTAAAGTACTTTTAAATAAATTCTTTATTTTTTTCAAAAGCTAAAAGACTTACATATTTAGATTAATATATTTTATTTACCAAGAGGTGAAAATATGATTTTAAAAAAATCTATTGCCATAATTTTTTTTACTTTAGTATTTTTTGTTTATTCTTGTTCTAAGGAAATTAACCAAGAAAAAACTAGTTTAACTCAAAATTCTCAAATCAAAATAATTGATGAGGATATCCCAGAGGAAGTAGAAGAAGAAAAAATATCTACTTTAGAAGAAGAACCTAAAGCCAATATAAATGAATTACTAAATGTAATAAAAAAAGCTCAAGATCAAAAGAGTTTTGAAGCTAAAGCCAATCAAACAGTTGTTTCTGTTGAAGGTATTACATCAGGTTTAATGATAGCAAGTCCTAAAGTGCTTTTTGTAAAAAATCTAACTGATTTACAAAATTATCAATTAAATGTTACAGGTGATGTTTGGATTGCTATATTTAAAAGAAAATTAAGTAATCCTTATTTTTTTGATAAATATGAAAAATCACCATATACCAAATTTTTTAAGTACTCTAAATCTAGTTTTGATTTTGATGAAATGGCTTTAGTTTTTCTCTCTGCAAAACCACAATCATTTAATGCAAAATTAGAAAAAATTGATCAACCTATTGTAAATAACTTTTTTGGAATGCCACTTGATAATATATCTTGTTGCTATGATAATCGTGATTTAGGAGCACCTAGCACTAAAGGTTCACATCTTGGTCAAGATTTAATAGCTAAATCTGGAGATAAAGTTTATTCTATTGCTGATGGTGTAGTAAAAAGAGCTTGGTCTATTAGTAGTGGTTATGGTGCAGTAATTATTATAGAACATACTTTACCTGATAATACTAAAGTGCAATCTATTTACGGGCATTTATCAAGATCAAGAGGTCTAAAAGTTAAAACAGGTGATTTAGTCAAAAAAGGGGAAATCATAGGGTTTATAGGAGATGATACTGAAAATGGAGATGGTTTACCACATTTGCACTTGGGTTTAAAACTAGGCAATTGGGATACAACTTATCCTGGTTATTGTGGTAGTGGTGTAAATAAAATCTTTTCAGGTTCAGATTATAAAGGAATTGCATGTTCTTCAAAAGCTGGAAGGTTTGTAAAAGCCCTTACTTTTATGGAAAGTGTAAATAAAACTAGTAAAAATCCATACTCAAATCTGTAAAAATGTTAATAATTATTTTGAAACTAATTTTATATTTTTATAATAATTACGAAAGATATCTATAGATATTTAGCTTATATATTTAAAATTATTAAGTAATTATATTCTTATTAAATATAATTACTTAATTTTCATTAATATACAATTTTTAAAAGATTAAAATAAAAATATTATTAAGTCATTTTTTTATTAACATTACCCAAATTGTTTATCTTAAATAATTTAATATGTTTTTAATTGAAATAAAAACTAAATTTAAATAAAAACATAAGAATAACTCAACGCAAATTCAATTTGATATATAGAAGTATTTTAAAAACTTATTTTATTAAAATTAAGTAGAAGGAAAATCTATATGTTAGAAGAACTTAAAAAAAGTATTACACAATTAGAATTAGCTATTGATTTATTAAAAAGTAAGTATATTCAAATTAAAGATATTTTAAACTTAAGTGATTCCATAGATCCTCAAAGAAGTCTTGATGAAAAGGCTAAAGATTATAATATTTATGTTGAAAATTTTGATTCCAATAAACTCCTTTTAGAATTTATTAATGCACTAAGAGAGTTTGAAACTCATTTTTTTCAAAGAAGCAATATAAAAAATATATCTGGAGATGAAAGGAAGCATCTTTTTGAAATTTTTTATGCTATCAAAGGAAAAGCTATAGCTAAAGAAGATCCAATTATTGGAATTATAACAATTTTTGAAAAAGAAAAAATTAATCCAATTACCTCTCCTGTTACAGTTGATATTTTAAAATTAAAAATATCTTACTTGCTAAAAATTCTCTTAAAGTTCAAAAAATTTCAAGATGAAAAATACAATAAAGAAATTTCTACTAGTATTAAAAATAATTTATTTAAGGAATTAAATATTATATCTATTTTTTATAATAAAATTGATATTTTAGATACTTATTTGAATAAAATTATTGCTTTTAATAAAATTAAATATGATTTTGAATATTTAAAGCTTGATTTTGAAAAACTTATTAAAAATGGGCGAATTAAAAAAGAACTAAACATAAAAAACTTAACTGAAACAATCTTTTTTTTAAATGATGAGTTTGGCAAAAATAATATTTCCATTGGTAAATTAGTATATTTATCAAAGATAATAATTTCAGAAATAACTGAATATGAAAAAGATTTAAACATTAAAGTTACACAATTAAAGCAAACTAATCAGATTATACAAGAAAGGGAACAAAAAAAGCTTTTAGTAAAAAATGAATCTGAACTCAGAGAATTTAAAAATCTTATTGAAAAAGATAAAAATTATACTAAAGTTATTAATGAAGCTAAACATGCTAATCGAGCTATAGAACACTCTAAAAAAGGTAATGAAATTCTCAAGTATTTTAAGCAAGTTGAAAATGAAGAGACATATAAAGAAGATAAAAGAGTTCAAAAAAATGATACTGAAATTCAAAAAATTGAATTTGATGGGTGGAAGTTTAAATATGGTGAAATAGAAGATAAAAAAATTGAATTAACTGATATTAGAACAAAAACTATTGGAGTTTCATTAAAAGAGCTTCTGGAAAAATCTGGTTTAAGCTTAGAAGAAATAGAGAAAATTCAGAAAAAAAATTTTGATTAAAATAAGTAGAAAATTTAATTTAATTATTTTCTAAAATTCCAAAAAACTGATAAACAGAAAATTAATTTTTATTTAATAGATATTTAATATAAATGTTTAAATTAAAGGTAAATAAATTTTCTAAGAATAATAGATATCAATATTTTTTATGAGGTGCATTTATGA
>JBBTGK010000237.1:0-7739 GCA_038060635.1 Cyanobacteriota bacterium
GTTTTATTCCGGGGGAGGGTTGTGGTTTTGTAGTTTTAAAAAGATTAGAAGATGATTCAAAATACAAAAATATGTTTAAAAAAGCTTTTCCAAATGAAAAACAGCCTATTTCTTATTTAAACTTAAGTAAGTCTATTGCAGATTTTGAAAAAACATTGGTAACTCCATCTAAATTTGATAAGTTTTTAAAAGGGAATATTGCTTCTTTAAATAAAGATGAAAAAAAAGGACTAAGAACTTTTATGGAAAAAGGATGTATTACTTGTCATAATGGAGTTGCTGTTGGAGGTCAAATGTATCAAAAATTTGGTCTTGTTAAACCTTATAAAAATGCAAAAGATTTAGGTAGATTTGATCTTACAAAAAACGAAGCAGATAAATTTGTTTTTAAAGTACCTTCTTTAAGAAATATAGCTAAAACAGCACCCTATTTTCATGATGGAAAAGTAAAAACATTAAGTGAAGCCGTTACTACAATGGGTGAAACTCAATTAGGAATAAAATTATCTAAAGAAGAAAATAAAGCTATAGTAGATTTTCTAAATTCTTTAACAGGTGAAATAAAGAAGGAATTTAAATAATTTTTTTTGATTAAAACATGGTAGAATGTTATGGCAATGTTTTTTTTGGAGAATAAAAATGAAATTATTTATAGACTCTGCTAATATAGACGAGATAAAAGAGGTTGCAGGATGGGGTGTCATTTCTGGTGTAACAACAAACCCATCTCTTATATCAAAAGAAAGCAAAGATCTTAAAACTTTAGTTAATCAAATTTGTAGGATAATAGATGGCCCTGTAAGTTTGGAAGTAATGGGTTTAAGAACTGAAGATATGATAAAAGAAGGTCGTGAATATGCTAGTTGGAATCCAAATATCGTAGTTAAATTACCTATGACCGAACAAGCCATAAAAGCTACTAAAATATTAAGTAGTGACGGAATAAAAACCAATATAACTTTAGTTTTTTCTGCAAATCAGGCTATTTTAGCTTCAATTGCAGGTGCTACTTTTATAACAGCTTTTGTTGGACGAATTGAAGAGGCTGGTGGTAATGGGATGTCTTTAATAAAAGAAATAAAATCTGTTTATGATCATTATGTTTATGATACACAAATAATTGCAGGTAGTCTAAGATCACCTCAACATGTTACAGAATCAGCAAAAATTGGTACGGATATTTCTACTGTTCCTTACAAAATCTTAAAACAAATGTTTCATCATCCTTTAACAGATATAGGAATAAAAAAATATTTGGAAGATTGGCAATCAGTAGAAAGTTATAAAATACCTCAAGGTGTATAAGAAATTTAGTATGAAAAGAATTTATCTGGTTTTTGTTTCAATATCATTATTATTACTTTCATTTTCTTCCTGCGAAGAACTAATTTCTAAAGGAATGGATACTGATACAGTAAAAAAACTTAGAACAGAAAATTCCGCTCTTAAAGTGCAAGTTGACAAATTACAGAAACAAATAAAAATAACTAAAGATGATGTAGCACTTAAAGCTTTAGTTATTTCTTTATATGATTTAAGACATGCTGTTGAAAAATATGCTTTAGAAAATAATGGCAATTATCCTACTTCAGAAAATCTTTTTGATTTAGAAAAAGAAGTTAAGAGTACATTACCAAAAGATTTTTCCATAGATTCAACGCTTCTTGAAAATATAAAGTCAACATCTAAAGGTTACATATTTATTGCAAATTTTAATAATAAAAAAATAGTAGTAAGTAATTTGATTTGAGTTATAATACATTAGAATTTTAAATTTACTAGGAGTCGATCCTATGTTCAAAATAAACTTAGTTCCAAAAGATAAAATATTTTTCGAGCTATTTGATCAGTTATCATCATCTTTAGTTGAAATGACTGAAGAATTTTATAAATTCATAAATGATTATGAAAATAAAGAAATTTACAGTAAAAAGATAATAGAACTTGAAGAAAAAGGTCATCAGATTTCTGAACGACTACTAAAAGAACTAATATCAAATTATATAACCCCTATTGATAGAGAAGATGTTCATGCTCTCACTAAACTTTTAAATAGTGTTGTAGAACATGTTAATGCAGCAACCTTATACTTTGATTTATATAGAATAGAAAATGTAAATCAACATGTAAAGGATCTTACAACAAAACTAAGAGAAGGGGTTTATGAAATAAAATTTTTAATTGATCATGTAGAAGATATGAGTAAAGTTGAAAAAGTTTATAGTCATATAGAAAAACTACGAATAATAGAAGAAGAAGGTGATAGAATTTATAGAGATGCTGTAAGAGAGCTTTTTTCTAAAACTGAAGAACCATTACATATAATTAAGTGGAAAGATGTTTATCATAGATTAGAAAATGCTATCGATAAATGTAGTGATACAGGTAATATAATTTTAGGAATGATTTTGAAATATGCATGATTCTTTTATATTACTTTTTTCTGTCGTAATACTAGCTCTTATTTTTGATTTTATAAATGGTTTTCATGATACCGCTAATTCAATTGCTACTGTTGTTTCAACAAGGGTTTTAAGACCATCAACTGCCGTTATAATGGCTGCGGTGTTAAATCTAGCAGGAGCTTTTGTTGGTATAGAAGTTGCTAAGACAATTGGTGTTGGAATAGTTGAATTATCGTCAATTAATCAAGTAACCGTAATATCAGCTTTATTAAGCGGTATTATCTGGAATCTTATTACTTGGTATTACGGAATTCCATCAAGTTCATCTCATGCAATAATAGGTGGTTTATGTGGTTCATCTTTTGCTTTTGGTGGTATGCAAGCAATAAAATTTCAAGGAATTTGGCAAAAAATATTTATCCCAATGCTAAGTTCTCCAATAATTGGAATTACATTAGGTTTTGTTGTTATGAGTATTTTGTATAATATTGTTTCAAAAATAAAACCTAGTAAAATAAATAGATCTTTTTCAAAACTACAAATTATATCTGCTGCTTTTATGTCAATGAGTCATGGTCAAAATGACGCACAAAAGACAATGGGGATAATAACTCTAGCCTTAATAAGCTATAATGTTTTTTCTATAGGAAATATTACTGATAAACTTGAAAGTTCTGTAACTTCAACCTCAAATAATGTTTATGTTAAAAAAACTGATAAAAAACAAGAGATTTTAGCTTTCGTAAATGAAGGTGGATTTATAATTCATGAAAAAGATGGATCATATAAAGCTTATAAATCTAAATTAAAAGAAGGTGCAAGTAAAAAATCATCGAAATCTTTAGATTTTGAATTAACTGAAGTAAAAAATCTTGAATCTAGCACTGTTCATCAAATACATAAAACCATATCAAATAATAAAGAACTTCAAATTGGTCAAGAATATAAATTAGAATTTAGTGTTCCTTTTTGGGTAGTTTTTTCTTGTGCTTTAGCAATGGGTCTAGGAACTCTTTCAGGTGGTTGGAAAATAATTCATACCATGGGAAGTAAAATGGTAAAATTAAGACCAATACATGGATTTGCAGCTGAAACTTCTGCCGCAATTATGATTCAAGCCGCTTCATATTTAGGAATGCCAGTAAGTACAACACATATAATCTCAACATCAATAATGGGTGTTGGTGCTGCCAAAAGAGTAAATGCCGTAAAGTGGGGTGTTGTAAAAAGTATTGTTCTTGCTTGGATTTTTACTTTCCCTGCTTCTTTTGGATTAGGCTATTTTGCTTATGTATTTTTAGGATTATTTTTTTCTTAGAAGTTAATTGATTAAAAAAAACTATAATAACTAATAAAGATTACTTTCTGCTCCACCATTTCCACTACAACCTGGTGAGTTATATGGAGGAAGGTTTGTATTTGTTTTTGCAGAAGTTTTTAATTTATCATATTCATCAGAAAAAACTTTAGCAACTTCAGGTGATTTTATTATCATACAATTTTCATTGTTATTTTTATCTGCATTAGCTGAAAAATTAAAAGATCCTGTTATAACAGTTTCATCATCTATAATCATATTTTTTTCATGCATTAATGCTTGATTTCCATCTCTATATATTTCAACTTTAGATGATTTTAATGTATGATATGCAGAATACTGGCTTCCTAATTGACAACCATCGAAAATTCCTTGAACTTTAACATTATTATTATTTTTATCAATCATTATTTGAACCATATCTTTATCTGTAAAAGAAAATGCCATAAATTTTATACTTTTTTTAGCTTTTTTTAATTCTTCAACAATTGCATTTTTTGTATTTCCTTTTGGAGAAAAATAGGTTTTTACAGGAATATTTCCATCTATCGAAACTTCATTATTTTGATTTGAGTGATTACTTCCATCAAAAATCTTTTTTTCAAACATAGAATTAAATTCATTTTGGAATATAGTAACCATATCAGTGGATTTATAAAAAATAGAAACATTATTATGTTCATATAATGAAGATGAAGTAAGATTCATAGAGCCTGTCCAAACTAGATTATCATCAATAATAATAAATTTATCATGCATTATAGGGCTTCTTTTATCTTCAATAATTGGTATTTGTACATTTTTTAGTAAATTAATACCTTTTTTATTTATATTATCTGTATCTGTAATAACTCTAACTTTTACCCCTCTTTTATTAGCATTTACAAATGATTGAGCTATTTCTTCATCACCTAAATCATATATTGCAATATCTATTTTAGATTGTGCCGATTCAATTAAATTTAACATTACTTTGTATGGACTTTTAGGATCTTTTTTTATTGTATCTTTGTTATCTTGAGCCAAGCCCTTATATGCGTTATTAAAAAAAATACCAATAGAATTTAAATTTGGATTAGGATTTGGTGTAGGAGTTGGTTCTCCATTTGGGTTAGAAGTTGGAGTTGGTTTTGGATTAGGAGGAGTTGGTTCAGGGTTTCCACTTTGAGATGATGTCGGAGTTGGTTTTGGATCTTCTACATTATCTAATCTTTTTTTGCAAGAATTTAAAGTTAATGAAAAAACTAATAAAGAGGTAAAACCTAAAACAAATATTTTATTTGACATTTTTTTCCGAAATTTATAATTCTTTTAAAATTATATCAAAAATAGATAATACTGATAATTTTACTTAATCAAAATTTTAAATGAATATATACTCAAAGAAAATTGTTTTTCCAAAAATAATTTAATATAAGTTTTAATTAAGAATATTCTTATCTCTTTACTCTTTACTCTTCACTTTTCACTAACTCTAACTAATTAATTTCTTTTAATTCTTTTAATTCTTTTTTTTCTTTAGTTCCCAAAAAAATCTCTCTTTTTTGATATGTTGGTATTATATCTGTTAATATGTTATTTATTTCCTCATAATCAAAAATCTTAGCTTTTTCTATAAGATTATTTATTTTTTCAATTATTTTTTCATTATAGTTTTTAGAAGATGAAATCATTATTTTTTCATGAACTGTTTTAGAAACCTCTTCATTTTGCATAAAAAGAGTTTCATGTAGTTTTTCTCCTTCTCTTATACCACTAAATACTATAGGTATTTCTTTTTCAGAAAAACCAGATAATTTTATCATATTAACTGCTAAATCAATAATTTTTACTGGTTCTCCCATATCTAAAACAAAAATTTCTGAACCTTTTCCAATAGATGAAGATTGCATAACAAGTTGAACTGCTTCTGGAATAGTCATAAAATATCTAGTCATATCTTGATGAGTAACCGTAACAGGTCCACCATTACTAATTTGTTCTTGAAAAACAGGAATAACAGAGCCTCTACTACCAATTACATTACCAAAACGAACTGTCATATAAGAAGTATCTGATTTATCATTATAATATTTAACAATAAGCTCAATTAATCTTTTTGTTGTTCCCATTATACTTGTAGGTTCGACTGCTTTATCCGTTGATATATTTACAAATTTTTTAATTTTGTATTTTTCTGCCGATTCTACTAAATTTCTTGTTCCATAAACATTATTCATTATTGCTTCACAGATATTTTCTTCCATTAGTGGAACGTGTTTATGTGCCGCTGCATGAAAAACAAGATCTGGTCTAAATGTATCAAAAACTCTATCTATTAAATTTTTATCTTTTATGTCTGCAATAACTTTGACTACATTCAAATCTGGATAGAGTGAATTTAATTTAGAATTTATCTTAAAAATACTATTTTCCCCATGCCCTAAAATTATTAATGTAGATGGCTTAAAATATGCTATTTGTTGGCATAATTCAGAGCCAATTGAGCCTCCTGCACCAGTTACAAGTATTTTTTTACCTTTAAATAAAATATCAAGTTCAGAATCATTTATTTTTATAGTTTCTCTTCCTAATAAATCTTCAATTCGTATTTCTCTAATATGACTTACTTTAACTTGTCCATCAAGAATTTCCCTTACAGTTGGTATAATTTTTATTTCAGCTTTTGTTTTTGTGCATATTTCTAAAATATCTTTTATTACTTTTGCTTTAGCTGAAGGAATAGAAATTATTATTGTGTCTATATCCCAATCTGTAACTACTTTTTTTATTACATTTCTATTTCCAAAAACCTTTACTCCTCTTATTCTGGCTCTTATTTTTTTATTATCATCATCAATAAAACCTACAGGCATATAATTATTGTCTTTATCTTTAAGTATTTCGTTTACTAAAAATTGCCCTGCATCTCCTGCACCAATAATTAAAGCTCTTTTTTTATCTTTTTTATTTACTTTTATAATTTCATGAGAAAATCTTCGACTACTTCTTACAGTTAAAAAAGCAATTAACATTAATGCCCATTCAAAAACAAAAATAGATCGAGGAAAAGAAGCGTTATTACTCATATATACGGTAAAAACAAAAATTATCGTTCCTATTGAAGTTGAATAAAAGACACTTAGCATCTCTCTCATACCAAAATATTTCCATAAATGGTAATAAAGACCAGTAAAAGAGTTAACAATAAGCCTTATTAAGGGTAAAATAGGCAAGAAAAACCAAAATTGTTTTAAATGCTCTTGTGGTATTGTTCCTTCAAATCTTATTATAAAAACAGAAATATATATGGATAAAGTAAGAATTATATCTATGGTAATTTGTGCTATTCTAAAAAGTGGGAATATACTAAAAATCACTAAATAAAAACATCCTTACATTTTTCTATATCTAATAATATTTGTGCTTTTAATTCTTCAACACCATTAAACTTTTTTTCATCTCTTATTCTTGTTTTTAATGATATTTCTATTTGTTCTTCATAAATATCATCATCAAAATTAAGAATATGAACTTCTATGCTCTGTAAACCATTATCAAATGTGGGTCTATTACCTATATTAACTAATCCATTATATTCTTTGTTTCTTACTTTTACTTTGCAAGAATAAACAGATTTTTTAGGTATAAGTTTTCTACCATTAACAGCCAAATTAGCTGTTGGAATACCTAATATACTTTTTCCCAATCCTTTGCCTTTTATAACATTTCCTTTTATAAAATATTCATATCCCAATAAAAAATTTACTTTTTCTATGTTTCCTTCATTCAATAGTTCTCTAATATTAGAGCTACTTACTGTTTCACCATCTATTGTTAATGGTTCTTCTATATAAGCTTTATAGCCATATTTTGAGCTTAATTCTTTTATTAAATTTCCATCTCCTTCTGCCTTATAGCCAAAAAAGAAATTAAATCCTACACAAATATTTTTTGCTTTTAATTTTTGAATAAGAATCTCTTTTATAAATTCTTCAGGATAAAGCATTGATAAACCTTTAGTAAAAGTAGTCATT
>JBBTGK010000238.1:0-7100 GCA_038060635.1 Cyanobacteriota bacterium
TTTTTTGCTCTAATTTTACTTTGCTATTATAATTTTTTATCGAACTCAGGTTATTCTAAATCTTCTTACTTTTAACTTTTTACTTATCACTAAGTCTAAATCTATAATTTTTCTAACTGTTGGCAAGCTTTTTCAAGCTCATGATCTTTTTTTGCAAAACAAAATCTAGCAAAATTATTACCAATATCACCTTGAAAAAACTCATTTCCTGGAACTACGGCAACACCTGTTTTATTTAATAAATACATAGCTTTTTCTAATCCTGTTTCACCAGGTAAAACACCAATATCAGAAAGAATATAATAAGAACCTTGAGGTAAATGAGTTTTAAACCCTTTAGAAGTCAAAACATTATATAATTTATCTCTTTTTGCTTTTAATTCATTTTTTAAATTTTGATAATAACTATCTTCTATTTTATTAATACCTTCTGCAACACCATATTGTAAAGGAGTTGGGCTACAAACATAAACAAGATCATTAACTTGTTTTATTTTATTTGCAATTTTTTCATTATTACTTACACAATAACCAACTCTCCAACCAGTAATACTAAATGTTTTAGAATAACTAGAAATTGTAATTGTTTTTTCTCTTAATTTTTCAATAGAAGCTGGGCTTATATGTTTAAAATCATCATATATAAAATACTCGTAAACTTCATCTGTAAAAAGAAAAAGGTCATGTTTGAGACAAAGATCACCCAATTGATTTATTTCTTTTTCAGAAAATATTTTTCCACAAGGATTAGAAGGTGTATTTATAAGTATCGCTTTTGTTTTAGATGTTATTTTTATTTGATCAATGTCAAATGTCCAATCTGGAGGGTTCATTTTTATTACTTGAGGGACTAAACCAGCAAGTTTTAAAGTATTTATATGGTATCCATAAAAAGGTTCAAAAACAACGACTTCATCTCCTCTTTCTAAAAGAGCTGTAATAGCTGAATAAAAACCACCTGTAGCACCATGAGTAATTATTATATTTTTTTCTGGATCAGCTTTTATATTATTAAATTTTTCAAGTTTTTTAGATACTGCTATTCTTAAACTTTCTATTCCATCAGCTCGTGAATATATATTTTTACCAGCTTCCATAGCAGAAATAGCCGTTTTCATTACTTCACTAGGAGTTTCTAAATCACAGATTCCCTGTGCTAAATTTACTCCTTTTACTTTTTCACATTCAATTGTCATAGCTCTTATTTGTGATGCAGCTGGGTTCATTTAAAATTCCTCTAGTAAAAAAATGAAAGGTTATATAGATTTTATCACATTAGTTTTAACTATAAAATAAGGCACTGTTTGTTTTAATTTTTTTTACTACTAATCACTATAAATTAAATTTATCTAAATATAATGATTAATATTATAAAAAACTAAATCTTTCATTATTTTTCCTGTTTTAGTAAAAAAAATCTCATTAACATAAAAAAAATCTTTCGGTTTTTCATATTTACTAAGATTATCTTTCATTAATAAATTAATTTCTTCTTTGTTTTCTTCAGTTAATTTATCCTTTTCTATAATAATAACAATTTTATTCCCAAATTTTTCATCTTTTATAGATGTAATAAAAAAATTATTATTGAAATTATTTGAAAGTAAAAGGTTTTTTATCCTTTTTTCTAATTCTTCTATTTGTATTTTTATACCACCAGAATTTATTATATTATCATATCTTCCTAACCATTTAAAAGTTTTTTTATCAATAAATTCCACTACATCATTAGTTATAATAGTTTCATTATTAGTTACTTCAGATTTTATTACTAAACATTCTCTTTCATCAATATCTGTTTCAATTCCATCTAAAAGAGTAAAAAAATTATCTCGATTTAATCGTCTTAAAGCAATATGAGAAACTGTTTCAGTCATTCCATAAGTAGAATATATTGGAGCTGTTATATTTTTTAATTTTTTTTCTAAATCAATACTAACTTCTCCACCACCTATTATTATTGCCTTAGATTGATTTAATAAAAATATTTTTTCAGGTGTTTTATTAATAATTTCATAAAGTTGCAAAGGAACAAAAGAAAAAAAATCAAATTTTTCATTATTATCAATTTTTTCAAGTGGATTAGAGCTAGGTTCAATTAAAGTCATAAAAAATTTTTTTATTAAACCTCTTACAAGCATCATTTTACCACCTATATGATCTGTTGATATACAAATCAATGAAGAGTCATTTTCTTCTAATTTTAGTGTGTTACAAGTATTATTTGCACTAAAAATCATTTGATTTCTAGTTATTTTTATTTCTTTGGGTTTTCCTGTAGATCCTGATGTGTTTATTACAAAAAAATCTTTTCCTTCTAACCATTCTTTGCAAAAAAATAAGGTTCTAATTTCATATTCGGATAAAAAACTAGAACTTTCAAAATTGAGTATTTTTTCTTTATCAAAAAAAATATCTTTTATTTTTATATGCATTTAACAAAATAACATTCTAAATAAAAAAGCGGTTTGATGAATCAAACCCCTACTGAAAATACAATATTTCAGTATATTTTTTCTTTTAAAAAACACTTTTTATAAATAACCTAAATAAATGATTTGTTATTATTTTAATATTACTTAGTCAAAAATATAACCAAGTTTTTTAAGGTTCTTTTTGTTTCCTCTCCAATCTTCCAAAAGTTTAACATTAAGTTCGAGGAAAACTTTATTACCTACTAATTTTTCTATTTCTAATCTTGCATTGGTTCCAATTTCTTTTAATTTAAGACCACCTTTACCAATAACAATTCCTTTTTGGGATTTTTTTTCTACATAAATTAAAGCGGATATTTTAGAAAGATTTTTTTCTTTAATATCTTCAAAAGATTCAATAAAAACAGCAGAACAATGAGGTATTTCATCACCTAATAATCTAAAAATTTGTTCTCTAATTAATTCTCCAGCTATTTCTCTAACATTAACATCAGTTACATAATCAGGATCATAATAAGGAACACCTTCAGGTAAATTTTCAAAAACTTTATTAACTAGCTCGTCTAAGTTTTCGCCATGTTTAGCAGATATTAAAAATATTTCTTTAAAATCATATAGAGCTTTATAAGTTTCTAAAAATTTACTTTTTTCTTTTTTAGGAACTTTATCAATTTTATTGATTAACAAAAAAACAGGTTTATCTAATTTAGTAACAAAATTATCTATTATATATTTATCTCCACCACCAACAATTTCAGTTCCGTCAACAAGAAATAAAACAACATCAACATCTTTTAATGACTCTAGTGCTGCTTTTACTAAGCTTTCACCTAATAAATGATGTGGTTTGTGTAAACCTGGAGTATCAACAAAAACTATTTGCCCTCTTTCATCTGTCATAATCCCTTTTAAGTTATTTCTGGTAGTTTGTGGCTTACTAGAAATAATTGATATTTTTTGACCTGCAAAATTATTTATTAATGTTGATTTACCAACATTTGGACGCCCTATTATAGAAACAAAACCCGATTTCAAGATAAAAACCTCTTATAAAATTAAGAAAAACATTATTCATTACAAACTTGATCTAGTATATCAAAAAAGTTATCAAAAGATGTAGATGAGAAAGATTTATTTAAATTTGGATTTATAAAAAGGAACGTTTTAAATCGTTCTCTACAGAAACATTGGATTTCAACAATATAATTTTAGAATCTATTTTAAACTTGCTACTTTTCTATTAACAGCAATAACTATATCGTTATCTGTTTTTGGCTGTGTTTTTAAAAATGAAATAAAATCTCTTAAAGTTTTTTTATTATCTTTATTAAGAGAATCTATAATTCTTATAATATGTTCTTTATTTCTACCAGAATTTTTATTTTCATAAAGCTTTTTCAATAAAACAATAGAAAGATCTTTATCATCACTTGCTTTAGAAATAGTTTCTAATTTAGATGGGCTTAATGTTACTCTTTCCATTGCAGAGCTTAAATCTTTAGGATTTATAGTTCTAATTTCATTTAAAAATTTATTTGCATCTTCTGTACTTACATCATTATCATCATTACTTATTTTTTCAAAATCTGCTACAAATTTTTTAATTTCAGGTTTATTATAATCATTACTAGCACCATAGGTAGCATCAAAATTAATCATAACTTTATTATCTTTTATTTTAAAATCAGTTATTTTTACAGCACCTTCTGTTACTTTACTCATTGTATTTTGTAAATCTAAGCTTATTCTTGACTTACCATCATAATCCGCTGATATATCACTTCTTTGGAAAGATTCAGCTACTTTTTCTGCAACCCCTTCTTTTCTAGCTCCTGAGTAGAAAAATTGAACAACTGAACCAATGAAATTGCCAGTTTTTAATTTATCAAGATCTATATTTATTTTAGTTCCATCAAAAGTTAATTTTGCGCCCAAATCAATATGACTAATAATATTTGCCTTGTCAGCTCTTCCTGAAACTGAAACTGTTCCATCTGAAGCTATATTTACATCTAAATCAATTTTATCTCTTTTAACACCTAAGAAATGAGGTGTTTGTTCCATTATTTTGTCTTTAAGTGTTTCTTTTATTGCATTACCAAGCTCTGCTTTTACTTTATCATTAAGAGCAAAATCTATAGTTCCTTTTTTTATAGATAAATCGCCATCTTTTTTATCAATTTTACCTTCAGCATTAACATGAAGGTTCTCTAATGTCATATTTTTATTTTTCATACCAACAACATCGAGTTTAACTTTTGCTTCTTTTATATTTACATTAGTTCCAAGTTTTAGATTTTCAATACCAAAATGCTCATTAAGACCTACAGTAAGATCATAATTAACGCCAGCTTTACCAGATTTAAGGATATTTTGTAAATTATCTAAAATATTTTTTGTAGAAGTTTTTACTGCTTCAGGCATAACAGTATCATTACTAGCTTTAGCTAAAAATTTAGTTAATGTATCCATTTTTGAAGAAACATCGCCAGATAACTTCATTTCATAAGTTCTTTCTTCTACACCTGATTTATTTTTATTTACTGTACTAGTAAGACTACCATTTTTGTTATAAACTTCAATTCCATCAACATCAAGTCTAAAATTCAATTTAGAAAAATCATAATGTCCATCTTCTCTAAGAGTAACTTTGCCACTTGCAAAAGAACCTTCTTTTCCATCTAATGGTAATGATTTAACTTTAAAATCGCTAAACATACCATCTAATTTCATATTAGATCCTTCTATTTCTATGTCTTTACCTTTTTTGGTAACATTTACATCAGCATCAGCAGAAATTTTTAATTTTCTTTCTATTTTACCTAATTTAGAATCTTTAAATACTAATGTTCCATCTATATCAACGCCACTAAGACCTGATGTACTTTTCTTTTCAGAAGCAACAAGAGATAATTTTTCAGGTGTATTTCCATTAGCAGGAGAATATTTTATTCCTCCTTTTATATTTACATCTTTTAGTTCAACCCCATTAAAAACACCATTTATTTTAGTTCCTGTAGAAGATAAAGCCACTTCTCCCTTATCATTAAGGCTAAAATTAATTTTACCTGGAGGAGTATTTTTTATAGAAATTTGTTTTTCTTCGCTTTCTTTTATATCCAAATCAAGTTCTGAAGAAGTAGCATTAATAGTATAACCTTTAAAATCTTTATCTAATTCTATTTTTAAATCATCTAATTTTACTTTATTTAGGTCTATTTTAGATAATTTATCTTTAAGATCTGCTAATTTAGCTTTTTGTTCTGGAGTTGAGGTAAATTGTTGAGCTACTTTGTCAATGAGATTTGACATTTTTCCGTTACCAGCTTCTATATTAGAAGGTAAGCTTATTACATATCCACCATCAGATTTTTGATCTAAGCTACCACCTTTTGTAGAAAATTTAACGCCTTCAACTTCTATTCCCATATTAAGTCCTTCAACTTTTGGAAGTTTAGAGTCTTTATTAAAGGTAACTTTTGCACTTGTTCCATTATCTAAAGAAGATACATTTAGCCCTGCTACAGTTCCAGATACTTTAACTTTATCTGCAAGTATTGTAGTTTCACCTTTAGAAGAAGATAACGTAACATTACCATCTGCTTTTAGGTCAATTTCTTTACCATTAACACTACCTTTTAATACTATATTTTTTTGTCCATCTGGTTTTTGAAGTGTTATGTTTCCTTGATCTATTATCAATTTACCTTGAAATTCAAAATCCTTGAGATTAACACCTTTAAGATTAAAGTTTATTTTTGATTTTTCAGCGCTTTCAATTATATATTTAGTGCCATCTTTTTTTATATCTATTTTACCAGAAAAAGAAATATTTCCTTCGTCAGGATTTTTTACTGAATTATTACCTTTTTTTTCTTCATGAAGATCAAGCTTAAAACTAGCTTCTCCTGATATTGAAATATTGCCATCTTTTTTATTAAAAGATATATTTCCTGCATTATCTTCACCTGTTTTTGAATGAAATTTAAGATCTTTTACTCCAACATTATCAGCTTTTATTTCACCACTAAAAGAAACCGAAGAATCTATTTTTAAAATATCAGAAGAATTATCAATTACGATATCTTTATTGGTTTTTAATTGATTGAAAGTTACTGCTCCTACTTTACCAGCATGTAATGTAGTTCCTGCATCAATTTTTATATTTCCATTCGCTTCATTTAAATTTACTGAACCACTAAAAGTCAAATTTTTAACAATATTAGTTTGCTCTTTTTCTTTTGTTTTAGGATAAAAAGCAGTTAATTCAGCTGGTTTTCCTTTTGTTGATGATATTGAATAACTTTCAGTTTCTTTTTTTATAACAAGGTTTTTACCACTAGCAGACAAGTTATTAAGATTTTCTGAAGTATTTCCTGTTTTTGCAAAATCAAACTCAAATTTAGAAACATCTGCTAAAGAAATACTTCCATCATTTCCAAGAGTTACTTTTCCTTTTGCATTAAGATTATCTAAACTAAAACTACCTAATTTACCTCTAAGATTTGCCGTATCACCATTTATGGTTGTTCCTTTTTGAGGATCATAAGAAATTGATCCATTCAAGTTTCCGCTAATATTAACATCCGTACCTATTTTTAATCCATTTATAGTTGCAGTTGTTCCTGTATTTGATTCTACACTAAAACCTGCATTAGAAGGTGT
>JBBTGK010000239.1:0-7759 GCA_038060635.1 Cyanobacteriota bacterium
ATTTTTTAGAATTTTTTTTATTTTATCTATTGACTTTTATCACAGTCGCTGCATTCGTACGGGTAGGTTTTAAACCCCTACCCACCCTAATCAACAATTTAAATTATTTTTTTTCAATAAAAACATTCTTAAATATTTTTGCCCCTGTTGGATGCAATTTATATCCTTGAAATTCTTTTCTGAAAGCAACAATTTGAGTTGAATGAAATAATGGAACCCAAGGAACATCTTTATGAAAAACTTCTTGTGCACTCATATACAAATCTGTTCTTTTTTTAGGATCCATTTCTTTTTTTGCATCATCAAGATATTTGTCCATTTCTGGGCTTTTATAAAAAGCAAAGTTAGAAGCACTTCCCTTTTTAGTATTTTTTGAAGATAGAAGAGCATACATAAAATTATCAGGATCTCCATTATCACCAATCCAACCTAATAAACACATATCATGTTCACCTTTACTAGCTTTTTCTAAGTAAGTACCCCACTCATAAGTTACTATTTTAGTTTTTAAACCAATTTCTTTTAAATTAGCTTGTATAGATTCTGCTATTTTAGAAGGGTTTGGCATATATGGTCTTGCAATTGGCATTGCCCAAAAATTAATTTCTTTATCTAAATTTGCTCCAGATTCTTTTACTAATTGCTTTGCTTTTTCTTTATCAAATTTAAAAGGTTGAATTGTTTTATTATAGCTCCAAAGAGTAGGGGGAATTGGATTTGTTGCTACCATACCAACTTTTCCATCAGCAAAAAAAGCTTTTACTAAAGCATCTTTATCTATAGCTAAATTTACTGCCATTCTTATTTTAGGATTATCTAAAGGTGGTTTGTCATTATTCATAGCCATATAAGCTACATTCATACCTGGTTGAGTTATTAAGGTTAAATCTTTATTTTCACCAATTTTTGCCGCATCATCAGGGTTTATTCCGTCCATACCTTGAATAGAACCTTTTTCTAATTCAAGTAATCTTACTGAATTATCTGGGATTGGTTTAAAAATTAGTTTTTTTAATTTGGTTTTTTCTCCCCAATATTCATCATTCCCTTTAAGAACAATTTTTTCATTTTGAGTCCAACTTACAAATTTAAAAGGGCCTGTTCCTACTGGATTTTTAAAAAAATCTTTTCCAAATTCTTTTATTGCTTTAGGGCTTGCAATTCCCATTGTAAATAATGCTAAATTAGGTAAAAAAGTAGGATCTTTTTCTTTTAGGGTAAAAGTAATAGTATTATCTTTTGCTTCCATTTTTAAAACATTAGTAAAAAATAAATCCCAATATTCAAATTTTCCATTAAATCTATTAGGGTCTTTTTTATCCATTTGTCTATCATAATTAAATTTAACAGCTTCTGCATTAAATTCTGAACCATCATGAAATTTTATACCTTTTTTTAATGTAAAAGTAAAAGTGAGTCCATCATCAGAAACTTTCCAAGATTCTGCCAAATGTGGTTCAACTTCGGTTGATTCATCTTTGTATTTTACTAAAGTTTCAAAGATATTTTGAGTAACGGCTGATGATTCACCATCAGAAATATCTGCTGGGTCAAGCTTTACAGCATCTTTTGCTTTGCCAAATACCAAAGAATCATTTTTTACTTTTCCAGTACAAGCTGTTAAACTTGAAGAAAAAATAGAAAATACCATAAGCGATATCGAAATTTTCTTTAATGTTTTATATTTTATTACCAAAGCTATTTCTCCTATAACCAAAAATCTGATAAAATAATATCAAGATAACTATTATAATTTATATTTTTAATTTAGATAAGAGAGAGCCTGTGGAAAACGAATCAAATCAAGAATTGGTAAACAGACTTAATTTGTTGCTAGAGATAAATGCAACAATTAATTCCACAAGAAATTTAGGAGAACTTCTTACAAAAATAACTAATACAACATCTGTAGTTATGAAGTCTGAAGCTAGTTCAATTGCCTTATTAGATGCAGCCAATAATGAGCTAGTATTTCAATTTGTACATGGCGAATTTGGTGACCAAGTAAGAACCATAAGAGTAGAAGTTGGAAAAGGAATATCTGGTTGGGTTGCAAAATATGGTGTTCCGCTTATAGTTCCAGACGCTCAAAAAGATCCTCGTTTTAATAATAAAGTAGATGAAAAAACCACTTTTGTAACTAGATCTGTTATTTGTGTTCCTCTTAAAAGAGAAGAAAGAGTTATTGGAATACTTCAATCTTTAAATAAAAAAGATGGTGGGCAATTTGGAAATGACGATTTAGCTATTTTTGAATCTCTAGCTAATATTGCCTCAATAGCAATAGAAAATGCACAATTATATGAAATATTAAATCAAAGATTAGTT
This sequence comes from Cyanobacteriota bacterium, assembly GCA_038060635.1. Taxonomy (GTDB): domain Bacteria; phylum Cyanobacteriota; class Sericytochromatia; order UBA7694; family JACMQJ01; genus JBBTGK01. The sequence continues at coordinate 2,329 of JBBTGK010000239.1, forward strand.
CAACTTGAAGAAGCAAAACAAAGAACTGAATATATTCTTAATCAACTTAAACAATCGGAAAAAGAAATGTCTGCACTCAGAGAGTTATCTAAACAAAGAGGTGCTTTTATGGGTAAATTAGGCACATTTAGAGTTGAAAATCTAGTTCAAATGTTAGGGAATGATTATAAAACAGGAAAACTATCTTTAATAAATGGTGCAGAAAAAGGATATATTTATCTTAAAAATGGTAAGTTAATGCACTCATACATAGAAGATAAAGAAGTTGAAGGTTTAGAATCTTTTTACGAAACAATTTGTTGGTTAGAAGGTGAATTTAGTTTTCAAGAAGGTGAGACACATGAGGATGTAACCATTGATAAAATGGCAATGTCTATTATTATTGAAGGTTTAAGAAGATTTGATGAATCTAATGCTTTAAGAGATAAATATAAGGCAACTTTTGTACCAAAACATTCTTTTGAAGATAATAGTAATCTTGGCGAACCACAGGAAAATGATCCTCCAAAAATATCAATTCTTAAAGCAATAAATGGTGTAAAAAATGTAGAACATATTTTCAAAGCCTCTCCTTTTGGAAGATACACTTTTTATACTACCTTAAAAGAGCTTGATGAAGCAAAAATGATTTCATTTTATATTTAATAATTTTTTACATTAGAAGTCAATTATTAATTTTACTGCTAACTTTTATTATGGATTATTAGTTTAATATAATAAAAAATCTTAAAAGGAATTATGTATATGACTTTAAATATAGAAAATAATATAAAAAAAATAGAAGGTATTTATCCACCACCACCAACTCACATGGTTGGAAATGGCTTTAAAGTTCATAATTTTTTTCCCAGTGGAATGCATGTAACTATGGATAGAATGAGTCCATTTTTTTTGATGGATTATAATTCAAAAATAACTTTCCCTCCAAGTAAAATAGAAAGAGGCGTTGGAGTTCATCCACATAGAGGATTTGAAACCGTTACAATTGCTTATCATGGAAAAGTTGAACATCATGATAGTAGAGGTAATCATGGGATTATTGGCGAAGGTGATGTTCAATGGATGACAGCAGGTAAAGGAATTTTACATAAAGAATATCATGAAAAAGAATTCAATGAAAAAGGTGGGTTATTTCAGATGGTTCAACTTTGGGTTAATTTACCTTCAAAAGATAAAATGACAACACCTAAATATCAAGCTTTAGAACATAAAAATATGGGTAAATATGTTTTACCTAATGATTCAGGAGTAGTTAATATTATTGCAGGTGAATATAACAATGTTAAAGGTTCAGCTTATACTTTTAGTGAAATAAATTTATTTGATGTTAGATTGAATGAAAAAGCAGAAATAAAATTATCTTTTCCAGAAAAATTTAATACAGGAATACTAATTATTGAAGGTAGTGTAAAAGTTAATGGTTCTGAAATAGCAAAAGTTAATAATTTTGTTTTATTTAAAAATGAAGGTACAGATTTTGTTTTGGAAGCTTTAGAAAAAAGTACTATTTTAGTTTTAAATGGAAAACCTCTTAATGAACCCATTGCAACTTATGGTCCTTTTTTGATGAATACAAATCAAGAAATTCAGCAAGCTATTATTGATTATAATAATGGTGATTTTGGTTATTTAGAAGATTAAGGATTTAAAATCAATTAATATAAGCAAGGACTGTCTAAAAAGTGTATTTTGTTATAAAATTACAAGATTAAAAGTCAATGTTTCTGTAGGGGCGTTTTATGAAACGTCCTCTTTATTAGAAAACCCCTTTATATAAATTCAGTAAGTTATTTAATTTAGAATCTTAAATTATAGTAATAGAAAAATGTTAAAAAATATTACATTTAGGTATGGGGTTACAAAAGTTAGTTACTTTTTTTTAAAAATAGATTATAATAAGGATAATAAATATTTAAGAATATAAATTGTAATTTTAGTAGGGATTGATTATGAAAAATAAATTAATGTTAGTTGCAGCATTTGCACTTATGTTTCAAGCTTGTAACTCTTCAGGTGGAAATCAAACAGTTTTAGATCAAGCAGATGAAACAATTGCTCAAAGTAGTAATGTTCCAAAAGCAAGTAAAATTCAACTTGCTAAAATAAAAGAATATAACGAAAAAAATGCTCTTTGTGGAAAAGATGATATGCAACAAGTAAATTCTTATGATGGTAAATTAGGACAAACACAAGATTTTGTTAAAAAATTCCAAAGCTCTGTTGCTGCAATGGAAGAAAAAGGTGCAGATTCTTCAAGTAAATATTGTAGTGGTACTATGATAAGTGAAGATTTATACTTAACAGCTAATCATTGTGTTGATGGTAGTGTTGGTCAATATTTAGCTTTCAATTATGAGAAAGAAAAAAATTCTACTAAATTACTTAAACAAGAACATTTCAAAATTACTAAAATAGTTGAAGCTGGAACAGGACTTGATTTTGCTGTTCTTCAAATTGAAGGTAAACCAGGTGCAAAATATGGTTTTAAGAAAGTTAAAAATGAATTACCTGCAAAAGATGCTCTTTTAACAATAATTCAACATCCAAGTGGAAATCCTAAAACCGTTGAAGTAGGTCATAGAGGTGGTTTTAATGCTCCTTATATGGGTTACGGAGATATTGATACAGAACCAGGAAGTTCAGGTTCTGGAGTTATTGATAAAGATGGTAATGTTGTTGGTGTTCATACAAATGGTGGTTGTGGTGCAACAAGTGGAGAAAATAAAGGTGTTGCTATGAATGAAATCTTTAAAGTTTCTAAAGTTTTACCTGCTTTAGCTGCTAAACAATATATCGATTCTATTGAATTACCTCCAGTTCCTAAAAAAAAGTAACATTTTAAAGTCTTAAATAAAAAAGAGGGAAATTTCCCTCTTTTTTTGTTTGTTAAATTATTTCTTCCTAAATTAACTTCATATTTTATAATAATAATTTGTAGCTTGTATGTTTAATCTGTCTAAATCTGTACTTTAAATCCTTAATATTTTTATTTTATTTTAGTACTCTAATTTCTGAGCCATGTATCGTTTTAAAAACCTCAATACGAATTGGGAAAGCTTCTTTTAATTCATTCATGTGAGTTATTATCAAGATTTTTTCAAAATCACTAGAAATAATATTTATTGCTTCAATTAACCTAGAAATACCTTTAGAATCTTGTGTTCCAAAACCTTCATCAATTACTAATGTTTTTAATTTAAGACCTGATCTTCTTGCCAAAACTTTTGATAATGCTAATCTTATTGCAAAATTTACTCTAAAAGCTTCACCACCACTATATAACTCATAACTTCTTGTTCCTAATTCATCACTAATATATATATCAAGTGTTTCATTTACTTTATCGCTAGATTTTAATTCTTTTTTAGTGGTAAAAGTTATATTCATTCTCCCTTCAGTTATTTTATTTAGAAGCCTATTTGCAACATTTTCTATTTCAGGGATAACATTTTCTATAATTACAGATTGTATTCCATTTTTTCCAAAAGCTAAAACTAATTCTTTATGTATTCTTATTTCATAATCTATTTTTTTTATTTGTTCTAATTTTTCAGCTATTTCTAATTTTAATTTTTCATAATATTCTAATTTTTCATTTATTTTAATTAGTTCTGTTTTTATTAAATTTATTTTTAATTTTATTTCATTTTCAGATAACTTAATCTCAGAAATTTTTATAAAGTTCTCATTTAACTTTGCTTGTATTTCAGGAATATTTTTAATTTTTTCAAAATCAGTTTTTATTTTTAATAAAATATTATTTTTAACTTGTTCTAAACCATCTTTTTCAATATTTAAATTATTTATTTTTATATTAGCTTCTTGTAATAAAGAAAACTTTTCATCAAATATTTTTAGTTCTTTTATTTGCAAGCTTATTTCATTATGAGATTCTTTATTATAGTTAATAGCTTTTGCTTTGGCATAGATGTTTTTTAATTCAATCTCTTTTTCTCTTGTTCTATTACCATCATTCAAATCTTTAAATAAAATATCAAATTTTTCTTGTATTTCCGGTTTTTTTATAATAAGGTCGTTATATTTTAATTCTGCTGTTTGTATTTTGTTATATAAATTTTCAGCCCATCTAAAATCATTTACTTTTGCTGTAATTAATGCCATTTCTTCATTACTAAAAGATAATTCTATAATTTTTTTATCTATTAAATCTAATTCTTTTTTTAATTCAATAGAAAAATCATTATTTTTAATTTTTTCAATCAATATTTCAAGTTCTTCATTTAAAATAATAATTTCTTTTATAGATTCTTCTGCCCTAAATAATTTTTGTTCATATTCACCTAATTTTTTTTGTAAACTGTCTTTTAATTTTATTTCTTCTGCTAAAATTTTAAATTCATCTCTTTTTGATTTTAGATTTTTTTCTAATTTAGAATTTAAAATAACTAATTCATCTTTTTCATTTTCAAAAAGCTCAATATCTTTTGAATATTTATCAACTATTATCTTTTTATCTTTTTCATCTAAAGATGTATTACACATAGGACAATTTGGGTCTTCAATATGCTTCCATTGTTCTATTTTATTAAAAAAAATCTTTATATCTTTATCTTTTAATTCAATTAATTTTTTATTACTTTCAATATTAGACGATATTTTCACGCCTTCTTCTTTAATATTTTCTAAATGCTGTTGTTTTTTATTTAAATTTTCAATATTTAACTTAATTTCGTTTATTTCTATTTTTACTTTATCAATCTCTTTAGAACTATTTTCTTTTTCATTTATTTTAGATTTTATTTCAGTTTCTTTCATAAGTAGTTTTTGAAGTTCTTTTTGAATATCTTTTTCAATTTGATATTTTTTATTAGCAAGATTTTGATTCTCAATCAATTTTTTTTGATATTGAATTTCCTCTTCTTTGTACTTTTTGTATTTTTCATAACCATCAGATACTTTTATTTTATCTTTAAGTACTTTTTCACATTCTGACATATCATTATTTAATGAATTTAACCTATCTTCTGTTTTTTGATATTCTAACTGTAATTTATGCTTTATTTCAGATATTTCACTTCTTAATTCAACTCCTTCTTTTTCAAGTTCAGAAAAAGCTACTTTTTTATTTAATAAAATCTCATCTTCTTTTTTTAATTCAATTAATTTTTTATAATTTGATTCTATTTCTATTTTTTCTTCTAAAATAGCATTATTTTTATTTATATCAACAAATATTTTTTCTATATTACTATCTATAATGTTTATTTCTTTTTTATTTTCCAAATAACCTTTATTAATTTCAAGGAGAACAGATAATTCTGTATTAAATGACTCTCTTTCAAAATTTAATTTTTTTATTTCTTCAGAAATATCTTCAGCTTTTTTTTCAAATATTTCTAATTCTTCTTTAAAACTAATATTTTTATTTTTTAATTCTTCTTCATCTTCAAAGGTATTTCTAGATCTTCCT
>JBBTGK010000240.1:0-12654 GCA_038060635.1 Cyanobacteriota bacterium
TTTAACTTATAAATGTGAAGAGTTAAATTATCATCCTCAAATGATTTTATCTGGAAGAAGAATAAATGATAGTATGCCTAAATATGTAGCAGAAATGGCTGTAAAACAACTTATTCATAGTGGTAAAGTTGTAAAAGGAGCTAATGTTCTTATGCTTGGTGTTACTTTTAAAGAAAATGTAAAAGATATAAGAAACTCTAAAATATATGATATGATGCTAGAGTTAAAAGATTTTGGTCTAAACGTATTTTTAAATGATCCTTTAGCAGAAGAAGAGCATGTTGAAGAAGAATTTGGAACTCATTTGATAAAAATAGATGATATGAAAGATATTGATTGTGTTATCTATGCTGTTTCTCATAATGAATACAAATCTCTAGACTGGTCTCATATAAAATCACTTTGTACTGAAAATCCTGTTTTTATGGATATAAAAAGTGTATTAAAGAAAAAAGATATTGAAGCTAAAGGTTTTACCTACTGGAGTTTATAATGACACAAATTGGCGTAATAGGTGCAGGTGGTTGGGGAATCAACCATGTAAGAACATATAATCAACTTACTGATTGCACAAGATTAATGGTAAGTGATTTATTTGAAAAAAACTTAGAAAAAGTAAAAGAAATAAATCCTGAAATATCTGTAAGAACAAAAGCAGAGGAGCTTATAAATGATGAATCATTGGAAGGTATTGTTATTGCAACAACATCTGATTCTCATTATCCTTTAGCAAAAGATGCTTTATTAAAAGGCAAAAATGTTTTTGTAGAAAAACCTCTTTGTTTGGATTTAGATCAAGCAAAAGATCTTATAAAAATAGCTGAAGAAAAAAATCTAGTTTTGATGGTTGGACATTTATTACTTTATCATCCTGCTGTAACATGGATAAAAAACTACATTAAATCTGGAGAATTAGGAGATTTATATACTATTTCTTCTCAAAGATTGAATTTAGGAAAAGTAAGAACTACTGAAAATGCTTTTTGGAGTTTAGCCCCTCATGATGTATCAATAATGATGCATTTAGTTGATAGTAATATAAAAAAATCATCTGGTATAGGTGGAGATTTTATAAATAAAGGAATAGAAGATACTTTTTTCTTTTCTTTAGAGTTTGAAAATGGTGTTATTGGAAATGGTCATGTAAGTTGGTTAGACCCAAATAAAACAAGACAATTTACTATTGTTGGTAGTAGAAGAATGATTGTTTTTGATGATATGTCTAAAAATGAAAAAGTTAAAGTTTTTGAAAAAAGAGTAGGTGAAGGACTTTCATTAATAGATGAAGGTTATTTTGTTCCTGAATTAGATAAAACAGAGCCTTTAAAACTTGAATGTCAACATTTTATAGATTGTATAAAAAATAAAACTCAACCTCTTACTGATGGTAAAAATGGTTTAGATGTAACTAAAGTTATGTTAGAAATAAGCCCTTTAAAATGATTCCCAGAGTACTGGGGCAATGTCATTAAGTTAAGGAATTAAATTGTTGTAATCTGTTCAATCCTAATGTAGATGCGTATTGCATACGCATAAAACAAATGGTAAATACAAAAAAATGTATAACGTAATTATAATTATTGACAAAGTTTTTATTGATAACAAATAATTTTATCTTATTGTAAATAAAAGTGCGTATAGCAATACGCACCTACAATTGTATATAACTTAACTTAATGCCATTGAGTACTGGGCCCTGTTTGTATTAACACCAAAGCTTAGCTTTGGAAAAAAAATGAAATTTTTTTAACCTTGAAGCAAAACTTCAAGGTATTATTAATAAAAATAAATATGAGTATATCAGAGTATAAATTAACAGAACTTACAGAATCTGGTGGCTGAGCTTCTAAAATAGGGAGTTCCCGATTGGGGCAGGTCTTGTCCCAACTACCAAAATTTGAAAGTGAAAATTTGTTAGTTGATTTATCAACAAATGAAGATGCAGGCGTTTATAAAATAAATGAACAAACCGCTTTGGTTCAAACATTAGATTTTTTTACGCCTGTAGTTGATGATGCTTATTTATATGGTGCAATTTCTGCGTCTAACTCATTGAGTGATGTTTATGCAATGGGTGGTAAACCAATTACGGCTATGAATATTTTATGCTTTCCAAATAATCTTCCTGACGAAGTTTTATCTGCTATCTTAAAAGGTGGTGCAGATAAAGTAAAAGAAAGTGGTGCTATTCTTGTTGGTGGGCATAGTGTAAAAGATAAAGAAGTAAAATTTGGTTTATCTGTTACTGGTTTAATTCATCCTAAAAAAATTTATACTAATTGTAATTTAAAAACAGATGATATTTTAATTCTTACAAAACCTCTTGGTACAGGCATATTAACTACAGCATTAAAAAGGAAGCTTTTAACTGAAGATGATATAAGAGAATGTATTAATGGGATGGCAGAATTAAATAATAAATCATGTGAGATTATGATAAATACGCCTGAAGTTAATTCTTGTACAGATATAACAGGATTTGGATTTTTAGGACATTTAAGAGAAATGTGTTTGGGTAGTAATAAAGGTGCTGAAATATATTTTTCTAATTTTATTTTTTATGAGAAAGCTTTAGAATTTGCAGAAAAAGGTTCTATTCCTGCTGGTTGTAAAGATAATTTAAAAAGTGTAGAAGATATTGCTATTTTTGATAATAAATTAACTCTTGTACAAAAATATTTATTATCAGATCCTCAAACTTCTGGTGGTTTGCTAATGAGCGTAAACAAAAAATATTCTGATTTATTATTAGATAAATTAAAAGAAAATAGTATAAATGCTTTTATTGTTGGAAAAGTTGTTGATAGTTCAAAAATAATTATAAATTAAAATCCTATAAATCAGGATCAATATTTTGTCTATTTCGTGCAATTTTTTTTGTAGCTTCTTTTTTCTTGCTTTGAATTCTTTTGTTAATTGATGAAAAGGATGGTTTTGTAGCTCTTCTATCTTTTTGCTTAAAAAAACTTTTTTCTAATAATTTATAAAATTTTCTAACACATTGCTCTTTATTTAATAATTGACTTCTTTCTGTCTGGCAAACAATTTGAAGGTAACCATCTGAGTTAATTTTAGTTCCTATTTTTTCAAATAATAATTTTTTTTCCTCTTCTGTTAATAGCTGTGAATTATTTACATCAAAACGTAATTCTACTTTTGTCGAAACTTTATTTACATTTTGTCCACCAGCTCCTCCACTTCTTGACGTAATAAAAAAAAACTCTTTAGAAAAATCAGAATTAATCAATTTTTTTCACCAATAAACAAAAATTTAAGTAAAAGCAAAAAATATTAAAATATCCTAAAATTATTTGCTAAAAATACCTTTATACCACCCTTGCATTCTTAGTGTATATAATAAGTTTTCATTTTTTAACCCACTTGTTCTCATTAATATTTCACCTAATGGGGGTTTTGGCGGTGATGGAGGCTGTTCTTTAAGCCCTTTTTTTAGATCTTCTCGTGTAATAAAAAAGAAATTTATTAACATTTCACCTAAATATATTTTACCTTTTGTATGTTGAATAATATGAAATTTTATAATTTCTGTTTGAGAAAAAGTATATAAAATATTAAAAATATTTCTTAATTTATTTTTTGCATAAAAATTCTCTATCATTTGCCCAATTGTTAAATTATTATCAATAGAAACTAAAATATGTAAAACTTCTGTAACAGGCATGTGCTTACTTAATGCAGTTAGTATAGATTTAAGTTTTATAGGGATAAGGGTATTTTTTTCAAAATCTTCAGCAGTTTGCTTTATTTTTGCTTCCCAATGTCTTTTTTTAGAATCTAATGATTTCATTGTAAGAGAATCTAAAAACTCTCTTACTTCTTTTACAACTATTTGAGGAACAACATAATCTATACTTCTTGTAAAATAAGTTTGTTCTATATCTAACTTATCACCTATATTTTCTAGCCAATTAAGATCTACGTGTCCAGTATATTCAGCTACTTTTCTTTGTACTTTTTTAGTTTCTTCTGTTGATTCAGATATTTTCCTTTTAGATGCTAAATAATCTTTATACTTTGCTATTCCCATTAATGCAAGTTTAAAATCATTAACCGTTCTATATCGCTCATTTTTATCTTTAGCTAATGCCTTAAATAAAATCTCATCCAAACTTCTAGGTAAATTGGCATTTAATCTACTCGCTGGTTGAGGTTTTTCGGTCATTATTTTTAAAATTACTTGACGAACTTCATCACCATCTATTGGTAATTTACCTGTTAGTAGTTGATATAAAGAAACTGCTAAAGAATACATATCTGCTCTACCATCAACAGAATCAGGTGTTTGAAGTTGTTCTGGTGAAATATATAAAACAGTTCCTACAAGATTTCCAGCAGATTTAACTGGTTTATCATCCATAAATTTAGCAATTCCAAAATCTGTTAATTTTGCTAACCCTTTTTCTGACAACATTATATTCTCTGGTTTTATATCTCTATGAATAACTTTATGATTATGAATATAGGTTAATGAATCACAAATTTGAATTATTGCATCTAATGCTATTTCTGGTACAGCTGGTCTTCCATCTTCTATTAATTTTGACATTGGTTGACCTTCTAAAAGTTCCATTACAATATAATGTAATCCGCTTTTGGTTTGTCCAATATCATATACATTTACAATATTATCATGACTCAAATTTGCAATAGCTAAAGCTTCTCTTTTAAAAGTATAAATAGTTTCATCTTGTAATTCTGGATTATCTTCGTATATTTCAAAAGTTAAAACTTTTATAGCTACTTGTCTATCTAAACTTCTATCATGAGCCAAATAAACTACACCCATTCCACCACGACCAAGTTCTTTGGTTATCATATATTTTGGTGGTAAATCTTTTATTGTTGGTACAGAAGATTTTGTCATTTCTACATTAAAATCACCTCTTTTGGTTTCTGATGAAATATCAACTTTTGTTTGTTCTATTTCATTTACAGCAGTATCTTTTGCCAAAACAATAGTTCTTTCTAACACTTCATTATTACTTTTTTGATTATTCATAATAAGAGTAGATGAAAAATCATTATTATTTTCTTTTTTTAAATTGCTAAAAGGTGATACATTATCTGAAATATCATATCCCAAAGATTTAGAAAAAATAATCAAGGCTTTTTTAAATTCATCCATACTCTCAAATCTATCATCTCTTTTTTTAGATATAGATTTCATTATTATTTTTTCAAGTTCTGGAGGGATTTTTGAATTATATTCTGATAATTTAACAGGCTCTTCTGCAATAAGTTTTCTTATTATCATATATACATCATCACCATAGATAGGAAATTCACCTGAAAGTAAATTATATAAAGTTACTCCCAATGAATACATATCACATCTAAAATCAACTCCTTTAGGATTCTCTATTTGTTCTGGTGGCATAAAAAGAACACTGCCCATTATTGCTCCTGCCCTAGTGAGATTAAGATTATCATTTCCTCTTACAAGTCCAAAATCAGTTATTTTTAACATTCCTGTATTACAATAAATAAGATTCGCTGGTTTTATATCTCTATGAATAATACCTTTTTGATGAATAAAATGCAGTGCATCACATGCTTGAATAGCTATTTTGAGTAATAATGAAATAGGTAAAATTTTCATTTCTTCCTGAATATATTCTAATGATTTGCCATCAAGAAACTCCATTACCATAAAACATTGATTATCAGATTTATCTTCGCCAAGTTCATGAACTATAACAATATTTGGATGACTTATATTGGCAACCGCTCTTGCTTCTCTATAAAAACGTTGAACCATTTCTTTATGGCTTTGTTCATCAAGATTTTCAGGCACTTTTATTTTTTTTATGGCTACTTGTCTTTCTAATCTTGGATCCATTGCCAAAAAAACAGACCCCATTCCACCAACACCAAGAATTTTTAATATGTCATAGTCTGTTATTGCCATAATTTAAACCTCTTCCAAAAACGCTAAATATTGTGGATTTGATATTTTTTCTTTTGCTGCTTTTCTTACAAAATTACTTGTATCATTTCTTGCTATATCAAATAAAATATCTTCATTTGTTACTTTTATTATGGCAGCCATTCTTACATCTACAATAGGATCTTTTCTTGCTACAAGTGAATAAGTCATAGGATTTTTTGTTTGATTTAGGGCAAAAATTCTTACCATACTATCTTCATGTTCAGTTGCAATTTTTTCTAAGTAATTTTCATCAGTAATTTCTTTAACAGCTTCCTTATGAACTTCAACAACATTGTCATTTTTAATAATATCATAAAGAATTTTCTGATTTTTAATATTTTTAATTACTTTAGCTCTATATTTCCAATTATGATGAGTTGTAGCTATTTCAATTAACATATTTTCATCTTTTATTTTATTTAATGCAACATTTTGATTTTCTTCAGAAAAATCATTTTTAAAAATATCATATAGTATTTTAGAATCTACCAATATTTCTAATAAAGTTTCAGTAGAATTTACTTCATAAAGTTTTTGAGCTGCATAAATTCTAACATCATAGTCTTCATGATTTTTTGCAATACTATCACTCAACCTAGGATCTTCTATCATATCAATAAGATCAAAAAGAGTAGCTCTATCTTTTATTTTTAATGCTGCATATTCTGTTAATTCTAAATCAGTTTCTTTTAATGCTACATCAAATAAAATAGAGTAATTTTCATATTTAGTTGCTAAAAGATCTACAGCAAGTTTTTTTACTTTCATACTAGGATCTGTTTTTAATATTTTTTCAAAAAGATCTAAATTATCTATTTTTTTAAGAACAATACTTCTTAACCAATAATCTTGATCATTAAATAAAAGATATTCTAAAAATTCTAAATTATTTATTTTTTCTACAGCTACATACCTAAAATTAGAATTTTCACTTTTAGAAACTATTTCTATAAGTAATTTTTGTAAATCTGGAAGAGCCAAAATTTCCTTATCAGTTATTTTTTCTACAGCATCTCTTCTTATATATATACTTTCATTTGTATTTGTTGCTATTTTTAACAAGATTTTTTGAGATTTTATTTTAGCAACGCAATCTCTTTTTATATTATTATCATTAATTTTATCAAAAACATTAAGAATAAAATCTTGTATTTCATCATCTTGTAATAATGATTGATCAGAAAGTTTTTCTAGTGCATTTAATCTGGAAATAAAGTTTGAATCATTACTCGCAATATCAGAAATAATATTTTGATCTGTTAATAGTCGTAATGCTCTATTTTTCATTATTTTCTCTGGTTCATTTTTTGCAATATCGCCTAATATTTCTTGATCATCAATCGTATCAATTAAGGTTTCAATTTTGTAATTACCAGTAAATTTAAAAAAAGCAATTTTTCTTATTTCATAAATAGGGTGTTTTTTACCAATTTTAAATAAAATTTCTTTAGCATTTATTTTATTTATTGCAGCTTCGCATATTTGTGTAATATTAGAAGAATTTACAATATTTAAAAGCATATTTTCATCAGTCATTTTACTTACAGCAAAAGATTTTATTAAGATACTAGAATCATTAATAGAAATTTGTTCTAATATATTATTATCAGTTATTCGTTTTACAGCTGTTTCTCTTGCATTTACATCTTCATCATTTTTTGCAATATCCTCTATTATTGTATTATCTTTGGTTGTTTCAGCAATATTTATGGTATTTATATTATTTAATTTTTTAAAAAAAGCCATTTTTCTTGCTTGATATATAGGATTATTTTTTATTATATTGTCTAAAAGATTAGTATCAGTTATTTTTTCTACTTCCATCTTTAAGGTAGTAAGAGCTTCTTCTTTTATTTTAGAACTAGCTTCATTTTTAAAAATTTCTGAAAGGATATCGATACTTGTTATTCGTCTTATAGCAGATATTTTGATATTTTCATCATCATTATTTTTTGCAATATCAACTAACATATTTTGATCAGATATTTTTCTTACAACGGCTTCTTTAACTTCAAAGTTTTTATGATTTTTTAATATTTCAACTAAAAAACCATTATTAGTCATTTTGTTTATTCCAAAAATACAAATAGAAAACATAGTTTCACTTTTTACTATTTCAAAAAGCATTTTCTGATCAGTTATTTTTTTTATAGCGGTTTCTTTTAATTCAAATACCTTTGTATTTTTTATAATATTAGATAAAATATTTTGATCAGTTATTTTTTTTATAGCTGTTTGTTGAATAGATAAATCTGAAGAACTATCAATTATATCTCTTAAAGTATTTGAATCAGTTATTTTTTCGATAGCTGTTTTTTTTACATTATTATCAGAATCATTTTTAGCAATTTCTGTTAATATTTTTTGATCCTGTAGTGATTTTATAGCTTCTTTTCTAATATTTGGATCACTATGTTGCCATTTTGGCTTGAAAATATCTAAAAGACCCACAAACAAACCTCATAAATAAGCTGATAAATACGCTCAAAACTAAGGTATTTACCTTATAATAAATCCCAGATTACTGGGAACCATGTTTGTATTAACACCAAAGCAAAGCTTTGGAAACAAAATTTCATTTTGTTACACCTCGGAGCAGAGCTTCAAGGTATTATTAATAAAATAAAACATATATATATTGTATATTCAAATTACTTTTTTTGCTAAGATTATTTTTTTATAATTACTTAAAAATGAAAAATAATAAGATAAAAAACATAAATTTAAACAAAAAAAAAGAGGCTTTTAAACCTCTTTTTTTTATAAAATATTATCTTATCAAACTTGCAAAACCTTGAGCTTCACTTTGTATAGATTCAAGTAATCTTGTAAGAATTTGTACAATAGTACTTGTTCTTTGTAAATCATCTTGAGCTCTAGCTAAAGTTGCTCCTTCTTTCGCTTTAAAAGTTATTCTTCCAACAGGTCTAGAGTAGTGTTGAACTCCAATACCCGCAGCATTAGGAGCTAATGCTTGAGTAAAACCAGTAGGAGGAGTAGAAGTTGGATCTACAATTCCCCATTGACCTGTACCAGCTCCACCTGAAACAACTGCTAAATTATCATATATAATTCCATCTGATTTAACTATATATCTAGGTGTATTTCTGTAAGTACCATTAGCCGTAGCAGAATTTTCAACTTTTATCTCTCTACCATTTGAATCAGTAACAAGATATCTAGGTCCTTCTGCTGTTGATATTTGTCTAACAGTTGTTGGATCTCCAGAAACTGGATTATTTACACTTGCATAACCAACTGCGTTAGGAGTATATAGTGCAGCTGCATTACCTGATGGATCTCCGATAGAGCCTCCAAACAAGGGTCTTGTTGGATCTGAAAAATCAACTGCTGCTGAGAAAAATAAGTTATCAGCAGCTTTCAATTGTGCATCGAATGCAACACCGATACTAATAAGCAAATTTGATGTCGTTAAACTACTCATTAATTTTCCTCAAAAAAATTTATTCATAATGAATACTATTATAAATTATAAAACAAAATTAGTTAAACAATTCAATAAACAATTTACCATTATTTAATGATAAATTAAAGATTTACATATTTTATATCAAGAATCCCTTCCATATTTTTTAGCTCTTTTAAAATATTTTCAGGAATAGTCTCATCAATATTTATTATCATCATTGCATTTTTATTATTTCTACCTAATGACATATTAGCAATATTTATATTATTTTCTCCTAAACCATTACCAATTTTTCCAACCATACCTGGTTTATCCATATTTATAGTTAGTAAAAATTTACCTTTAGGCTCAAAAACTATTTTATAATCATCGATTTGAACGATTTTTTCTTGATCATCATGAAAAACTGTAGCTGAAATTAATCGTTCATTTTTTTCAAAAATAGCTTTAACAAGAATTTCAGATTTATAATCACTTTCAATTGACGAATTTGTTTCTTTTATTTGAATTCCTCTGTCTTTTGCAACTAATAAAGCATTAACATAATTAACAGTATCACCCAAAATTTGAGAGAGTATATTTTTTATTATACTTAATGTAATTGATTTGGTATTTTCTTCAGTTAATTTACCCATATATTCAACTTCAATACTTTTTATATTTGAATCGCCTAATTGACCTAAAAAAGAACCTATTTTTGCAGACAAACTAATATATGGTTTTAATTCTTTTTTAGCTTCCATAGATGTGTAATTTACCGCATTTTTAACTCCTTCACCTTTTAAAAATGATTTTATTTGTGTAGCAACGTCAATAGCTACATTGATTTGAGCTTCTTGGGTCGAAGCACCAAGATGAGGGGTTATAATTAATTTTTCATAAACTTTTTGAAGTGGACTATCTTTTAAAGGTTCTTTTTCAAAAACATCTATTCCTGCTCCTGCAATAATATTATTTTCAATGGCATAAGCTAAATCATTTTCGTTTATAATTCCGCCTCTTGAGCAGTTTATAATTCTAGCTGATTTTTTCATTTTTTTCATTGTATCAATATTAATCAAGTTTTTAGTTTCATTAGTAAGTGGCACATGAATTGTTATAAAATCAGATTCAGCATATATTTTATCTAATTCACAAATTTCTATACTCATTTCTTCAGCTTTTGCTTTATTTACAAAAGGATCATAGCCTATAAGTTTCATACCCAATGCTTTACAAACTTTAGCAACATGGCTTCCAATTCGTCCTAAACCAATAATACCAATGGTTTTATTATAAAGTTCTACTCCTGTATATTCTTTACGTTTCCATTCATTATTTTTAAGGCTTTGATTTGCATTTGGAATATGTCTAGCAACTGACATTAAAAGAGCTAATGTATGTTCAGCTGCTGCAATTGTATTTCCATCAGGAGAATTAACAACTATTATTCCTTTTCTTGTTGAAGCTTCAACATCTATATTATCAACACCAACACCAGCTCTTCCTATTATTTTTAAATTACTAAGATCTATAATTTCTTTAGTAATTTTCGTTTGACTTCTTACAATCAATGCAGAATAATTTTTTATTATAGATTTAAGTTCTTCTTCTGATATAGTATTTCTTACATCAGTTTCAAAATCATTTTTGAGTACATCTATTGCAGTTTTATCTACACCATCAAGAATTAATATTTTTTCCATAAAATACTTTTAATTTCCTAAACCAAAATTTAATACAGATTAATTATATATTTATTTTGTTAAAGTGAATATTATTTAAAGTAAAAAATGGTACAATATGTTTTGTTTAGAGATTTTTATCACAAAATCCTAGCTAGAATATTATGAAATGTAAATTTTTTGGAGAAGGAACTAATATGTCCGCAACAGAAACAAAAGTAAAAAATGATTTTAAAGTAAAAGATATTTCACTTGCAGAATGGGGAAGAAAAGAAATAGAATTAGCTGAAGCTGAAATGCCTGGTCTTATGTCATTAAGAGAACAATATGGCAAAACAAAACCTTTAACTGGAGCAAGAATTGCTGGTTGTTTACACATGACAATTCAAACTGCTGTTCTTATTGAAACACTTATAGTACTTGGAGCTGAAGTAAGATGGTCATCTTGTAATATATTTTCTACTCAAGATCATGCAGCTGCTGCAATGGCTGCTGTGGGTGTACCTGTTTTTGCTTGGAAAGGCATGAATAATGAAGAATTTGATTGGTGTATAGAACAAACATTATTTTTTGATAATGATAAAAAAGAAAAACCATTAAATATGATTCTTGATGATGGTGGAGATCTTACAAACCTTGTTTTTGATAAATATACTCATCTTGCTGAAGGAATTAAAGGTTTATCTGAAGAAACAACAACAGGTGTTCATAGATTAATCGAAAGATATAAAAATGGAACTCTTTTAATGCCTGCAATAAATATTAATGATTCTGTTACAAAATCAAAATTTGACAATAAATATGGTTGCCGTGAATCTTTAGTTGATGCAATCAGAAGAGCAACAGATCTTATGCTTGCTGGTAAAGTAGCTGTTGTTGCTGGTTACGGAGATGTTGGTAAAGGTTCTGCTGAATCTTTAAAAAATAACGGTGTAAGAGTAATTGTTACTGAAATTGATCCAATCTGTGCTTTACAAGCTTCTATGGAAGGTTATCAAGTTATGAAAATGGATGACGCAGTAAAACAAGCTGATATTATTGTAACAACAACAGGAAATAAAGATATAATTCAAGGTAAACATTTCAAAATGATGAAAGATAAAGCTGTTGTTTGTAACATAGGGCATTTTGATATAGAAATAGATATTGCTTGGTTAAATTCTAACTATGGTGATACAAAAATAGAAATAAAACCTCAAGTTGATAAATATACTATTAACGGAAAAGATGTTCTTGTTCTTGCTGAAGGAAGATTAGTAAATTTAGGTTGTGCAACAGGACATCCTTCTTTTGTAATGTCAACTTCTTTTACAAACCAAGTTTTAGCTCAATTAGAACTTTGGCTTCATAATGAAAATTATCAAAAACAAGTTTATACATTACCTAAAAAATTAGATGAACAAGTAGCAAGATTACATTTAGCAAAATTAGGCGTAGAGCTTGATGTTTTAACTGCTGAACAATCTGAATATTTGTCTATTAATATTGATGGTCCTTATAAACCAGAAGCTTATAGATACTAAGATAACTCATCTCCTTCTATTTTAAATAGAAGGGGAGTATCCTATAAAGCCCCTCTCTATATCTATAGAGAGGTGTTTGGGCTGAGT
>JBBTGK010000241.1:0-6456 GCA_038060635.1 Cyanobacteriota bacterium
GTATTTCTACTGCTACCAGAGATGGTATAAAAGAACTGATTAATGAAATAATTCGTATTTTACCTACTATTGAAAAAGATGAATATATAAAAGTTGAACATGATGATGATACAAAAGAAGAATTAGTATCTGATTTTGATATATTTAAAAATGAAGATAATGAATTTGAAATCAATAATAAAAGAATTATAAAATTATTATCACTTACAGATGTTTATGATGACAGAGCTTTAAACCGTTTTATGAAAATCATAACAGGTGCTGGAGTAATTGAAAAACTAAAAGAATTGAATGCAAAAGAAGGCGAAACTGTTAAAGTTGGTGATTTTAAGTTTGATTATTATCCTGATGAAGACGAAGTAAAATAATTTTTTTTATTGTTAAAAAATCTGTGATTTAAAATCTATAATAAAAATACTAAGAATTTAAACTACAGATTTATACATATTAGACAGATAAGCTACATATTTTGTAATAAGAATCTGTAGTTAATATATTTAATCTGCTTAATCTGTAGTTTAAAATATTTTCTCAATTTTTGAACAGTTATTGTTATGTTTTACCCTTTTAAATGCCATGCTTTGGGTTGAACAAAAGCTTGTATCCCATAAGTAGAAAGAGTTGAACCAATACCAGAGTTTTTTCTACCAGACCAAGGTAAACGAGGGCTTATTCTATCACAACAATTCCAATAAACTGTACCAGAATTCATTTGAGAAAGAATATTTTTTGATCTCTCTTTAGAAGAAGAATAAACACTAGAAGTTAATCCATATTCTGTGTCATTCATAAGACTTATTGCTTCATCATCATCATTAACTTTTTGAATACCTATTATTGGACCAAAAGATTCTTCTTTCATTAATTCCATATCATGATTTACATTAACAAAAACAGTTGGTTCAAAATAAAAACCTTCATGTTCAAATCTTTTTCCACCTGTAAGTAATTTTGCACCTTTTTTTATAGCATCTTCAACTTGTTTTTCTAAAGCAGTTATTTGTAATTCTTTTCTTGTAAGAGCTCCAATATAAGTTTTTGAATCCATAGGATCACCAATTACAAAACCTTTAACAGCATCTAAAAAATGTTCTACAAATGTATCATAAATTTTACTATTTACATAAATACGTTCTACAGCACAGCAACTTTGACCATTATTATAAAAAGCACCATCTGCAACAGCTTCAGCAACAGATTTTACATCTACATCATCACAAATATATACAGGATCTTTTCCACCAAGTTCTAATTGAACTTTCATAAATTTTTTAGAAGCTAATTCTGATATCTTTTTTCCTGTAGGATAAGATCCTGTAAAAAATATACCATTTAGATTTTGTTCTAATAAAGAAGCACCTATTTTTCCATCACCAATTATTGTAATAAAAATATCTTTTGGTATTCCTGCTTCATATAATAAATTAGCAATTTCTAAACCAGTTAAAGTAGCAAATTCTGATGGTTTATAAAGAACAGAATTTCCTGTTAAAAGAGCAGGAATAAAAACATTAGAGGCAACAAAATAAGGATAATTCCATGCTGAAATATTACAAATTACACCTAAAGGTTCATGAGATATTGATTCTTCTAAATGTTGGTTTTTATCTACTAAAATACTTTCATTTTCAAGTGTTTTTTTCACATTTTCAATAAAAAAATCAATCCTCCCAACTAATCCATTTAATTCATTAATTGATTGATTAATTGGTTTTCCAACTTCAGAAGTAAGAATTTTAGCTAATTTATCTTTATTTTTTATAGTCAAATCTCTAAATTTAGTAATAAATTCTATTTTTTCATCAAGTGAAACTTTAGCCCATATTTTTTGAGCTTTTTTTGCTAATTCAAACTTACTAACAACACTTTCTGGTGTATCAGTTTCAACTTCAGTTATTAATTTATCAGTAGATGGGTTAAATATTTTAAGCATTTTTAAAAAGCCTCAGAAAATATTTTACTAAAATCTTCTCTTGTACAAACTTTAGGATTAGATTGATGACAGCCATCATTTATTGCAACTTCAACTAATTTTTCTAATTTATCTGAATTAACATTAACATCAGATAATTTATTTGGTATAGATATTTCTTTTTTCAAATTTTCTAACCAAACAAAAAAACTGTTTACAGAAGGATTTTCTAAACCTATAATTAAAGCCATTTTTTCAAAACGTTCAGGAACAAAGTCAGCATTAAATTTCAGAGCATAATCAATCATAATTCCATTTGCTAAACCATGATGCAAATCTGAAACAGTAGAAAGAGCATGAGCACAAGAATGAACAACACCCAAACCTTTTTGGAAAGCAATTGCTCCCATCATAGAAGCCATCATCATTTGGCTTTTTGCATCAATATCTTTAGAGTCTTTTACACATTTTACTAAATTATCAGAAACCATTTTTATACCTTCTAAGGCAATACCATCACAAACTGGGTGATATCCTTTTGCAAGATAAGCTTCAACTAAATGAGTTAAAGCATCCATTCCTGTTGCAGCAGTTATATGAGCTGGAATATTAAGTGTAAGCTCTGGATCTGCAAAAACAACTGGAGCAAGTAATTTTGGCGAAAAAATTATCTTTTTTTGATGAGTTTCATCGTCAGAAATAACAGCACTTCTTCCTACTTCACTTCCTGTTCCTGATGTAGTAGGTAAAGCAACCCAAAAAGGAATATTTTTATTTACTGGCAAACCATCTATTTTTCCGTCTTCATAGTCGAATAAATCGCCTTCATGTTCTACCATCAAAGCAATTGCTTTTGCTACATCAAGAACAGCTCCACCACCAACAGCAATAATAGAATCTGATTTATTATTAAGATAAGCTTTTACACCTTCTTTTACTTGAGATTTTACTGGATTTCCAAAAATTTCGGAAAAAACAGATGTATTTAAATCTGATTTATTAAGTTCAGAAACAAAATCAGTAAAAAAACTTTGTTTTACAATAGTTTTATCTGTTATTATTAATGGTTTTGATAAATTTTTATTTTTAAAAGTTTCTGCAACTTTATGTCTCGCTCCAACTCCAAAATGTATTAGAGTTGGAAAACTAAATGTACTAATCATAAAAAGACTCCTTAATATTAAATAAAGGATTTGATGAATCAAATCCCTGCTATTATACAAAAACGTATATCAATATAATTCTAAATATTTATGTAATTTCAAAATATCTTTTGAGTTCCCAATCTGTAACCGATTTTTGAAACTCTTTACATTCCCATAATCTTGTATTTGCAAAATGAGAAACAAAAGCTGAACCAAATAATTCATTTGCAATCTTAGATTCTGCCATACGATTAGCAGCTTCGTAAAGAGTTCTTGGTAATCTTTCACACTTTGTATCATTATAAGCACTTCCAATTATTGGATCTGTATCTAGTTCTAATTTATGTTCAATTCCATAAAGTCCACTAGCTATTGCAGCAGACATTGCAAGATAAGGATTTACATCAGAACCAGAAATTCTTACTTCTATTCTAGTTGATTTAGAACTTCCTGAAAGAACTCTAAAAGCAGTGGTACGATTATCAACGCCCCATGTTGACTTTGTTGGAGCCCAATATCCTTCTACAAGTCTTTTATAACTATTAATATTTGGTGCAAAAAATGGAAGTATATCTGGTAAACATTTTAATTGACCAGCTAAATAATGTCTAAAAGTTTTACTCATTTTATATGGTTGGGTTTCATCATAAAATAAATTATTTTCTTTATTAAGATCCCATAAACTTTGATGTATATGACCGCTACAACCAGGTAAATTAGGATTCCATTTTGCCATAAAAGTTGGCATTATTCCAAATCTATTTGCAATTTCCTTTGCTCCTGTTTTAAATAAAATAGCTCTATCAGCGGCTTCTAATGACGTTGAATAAAGTAAAGCAACTTCTAAAACACCTGGGCCTGTTTCTGTATGTAAACCCTCAATAGGAACATTAAATTCACCCATTTCATCCATTAATGTGTTAAAAAAAAGTTGATTTTGACTACTTCTAATAATAGAATATCCAAACATTCCAGGCGTAAGCGTTTCCATGTTTTGAAATCCTTTTTCATTTAAAGATTTAGGTGTTTCTTTAAAGTTAAACCATTCAAATTCCATTCCTGATAGAGGTAAAAACCCCATAGAATGAGCTTTACTAATTGTTTTTTTCAATAATTGACGTGGACAAACTTCTAATGGTTTATGATTGTTATCTTCAAATTCTCCTAGAAAAAAAGGAACATTATTATCCCAAGGAACTCTTCTGTATGTAGATGGATCAATCCTTACTAAAGAATCTGGATAACCAGTATGCCAACCAGTATAAGTTGTATTATCATAACAATTATCTGATGAATCCCATCCAAAAATTACACTACAAAAAGCCATGTGTCCTTCAAGTATTTATAAAAACTTATCTTTATTTAAATATTTTCCTCTTAAAACACCATCGATATCGGAAACAGCTACTTTAACTTTTTTTATATCTGATTTTTTAATTTCTTTAATTATTTCTGAATAACTTTTAGAGATGTCCATTTTTGAGGTCATAAAAAACTCCTGTTTCAAAATAGATGAAAAACATTTGTATTATAACAGTATTAGACTTTTGTGTCTAAAGAGTTTTTTTAGATTTTTTAATATTTTAAGAAAATTATTTTGTGATATATTTTATATATTAAATTTATTATTAATACTTAAAAAATAACTAATGATTGAAAATTCTATAAAAAAAACTAATATTTTAAATAAAAAAGAAACAGAAACTTTTTTAGAAAGATCAATATCAAATTTAAATAAATTAGGAATAACATCATTAGGAGCATACATTTATTCTCATAATGATAATGATAAAACGACTTCTTATATTTGTGGTCATGTTATGAGAATTTCTACTGAAAGTAAAAATAATAAATTAAAATATACTGGTTTTATTCATATTCATAAAGAGGCAATACCTGAACAATTTTATGAAGTTTTAAAAATTGCAATTGAAGGTTATTCAAAAAAAATAGTTGATTATGAAGTAACTATTTTAATAACAGGTTTTACTAAATTTGGAGAAAAAGTACCTGATAATTCAAGTGGAAAATTATTATTTGGAGATGGAGTAAGTATAGATGTTGATTCTTTTGGATTAAAAAAGCCTATTTATCAAGAAATAAATAAAATTATGGCAAGTATTTTTGATGGTTATAAAGAATTTAAAGATTTTATAATAGAGAATAATATTATTGCAGGAAGATCTTATTTTTATCAAAATAAAAAAATAAATTTATGTTTTTTAAGATTATCAGTTACAGATAATTTTAAAAAAATTGAAGAAGATGATACTGGAAATTTATTAAAAGATACGATAAATAGAATAAATCCATCTTCAATCATAAGCTTCGGTGTTGGTTTATATAATGAAGATGAAAAACAACAATATAATATAGAAAATAAATGCTATGGATATAAAAATGCAAAAGAACTTGGAATTTATTCTGCTAAAAATTATATCTCTAGCAATGATTTAGAAACTATTTTTATTAACAAAATGCTTAAAGTATGATAAATTTAAATAGCTTTAAGTTAAAAATATTTATACTTAAAATATTTTTTAGTATTAGTAAATCTTACTGATAATAAAGCAAAGCTATGATTTAGATAATTATATAAAACTTTAATTAATATCAATTTTAGATTAATCAATTGAATTACTTTAATTCTTTTATATCAAAATAAAAATATATATTGAGGATTAATAAAAAGATGCTTTCAAAACCTTTATTTTATCGTTTTTTTCAAATAATTGCATTATTTTTTATATTACTAGCAAAACCAGCGTATTCGGAGAATAATGATATTTCAATTCTGCATATAAATGATACAAATGGTAATATAGAACCAATTCATACAAGTATTCTAGATCATAATATGAGTGCTAATAAAGATGAAGATTTAGATGAAAATAATAAAAAAACACTTGAATCTGGTGGATTTGCTAGAATATATAATTTTGTTTCCAATCAACGTAAAAAAAATCCTTTTACTTTATTTGTTTCTTCTGGTGATATTATTGCCCCTATGCCTATAAGTGCAAAAAATAAAGGTCAAATAGATATAAAACTTTTAAATATGACTGGTTTGGATGTTTGGAGTCCTGGAAATTTTGATTTTATGTATGGTTTTAAAGAACTAGAAAAAAGAGTTTCTGAAGCTAATTTTAAAGTAATCAGTTCTAATATTTTTCTAAAAAAAACAAATAAAACATGGCTTCCTCCTTATACTATAATTGAAAAAAATAATAAAAAAATTGCTTTTTTGGGTGTAACTTCTTTAAGATATTTAAATAACTTTCCAGCTGATGTTAGTGAAAATATTTTAGTAAAATCTCCTTTAGAAACTATTACTAAACTATCTAAAGAACTTAAAGGAAAAGTTGATGGCATGTCTCTTCGTGTTCCAGTGGCAACAGG
>JBBTGK010000242.1:0-5079 GCA_038060635.1 Cyanobacteriota bacterium
CGTCAAGTATTAGAATCAACTCCAAATTTAGATTTAAAACAAGTTATGGTAGATGAACTAATTGTAGAAGATGGAAGAGTAGCAGGAATATTAAGTAATTTAGGAATGGAATATCGTTGTAAATCAATTATTATTGCAACAGGGACATTTTTAAAAGGACGTTGTCATGTAGGTTTAAGATCTTATGTAGCAGGAAGAACAGGAGAATCTTCAGCAGAACATCTTTCTGATAGCTTGTTAAAACATGGTTTTAGATTAGGTAGATTAAAAACAGGAACACCTGCAAGAATTGATTCAAAAACGGTTGATTTTAATAAAATGTCCGTTCAAGAAGGCGATACACCAGTAAAGTTTTTTTCTTATGATTCTCCTGGTGAACAAAAAGAGCAAAAAAATTGTTGGTTAACTCATACTACAATAGAAACTCATAAAGTTATTATGGCTAACCTTGATAGATCTCCTATGTATAGCGGTGTTATTAAAGGAGTTGGACCAAGATATTGTCCATCAATAGAAGATAAAGTAGTAAGATTTCCAGATAGAGATCAACATCCTATTTTTATAGAACCTGAAAGTATTTTTACAAATGAGCTTTATGTTCAAGGAATGTCATCAAGTTTACCAGAAGATGTTCAATTATCTATGTTAAGAACAATACCTGGTTTGGCTAATGTAGAAATGCTTAGACCTGCTTATGCAGTTGAATATGATTATATTCCAGCTTCACAATTATATCCTTGGTTAGAAACAAAATTTGTTCAAGGTCTTTTTACAGCAGGACAAATAAATGGTACAAGTGGATATGAAGAAGCCGCAGCACAAGGTATTATTGCAGGTATTAATGCTGTAAAATTTGTAAAAGAAGAATCTATGGTTTCTATGGAAAGATCAAATTCATATATTGGAACTTTAATTGATGATTTAGTTACCAAAGATATTAATGAACCATATAGAATGTTAACCTCTCGTTCTGAATATAGATTATTATTGAGACAAGATAATGCCGATTTAAGATTAACAGAACAAGGAAGAGATATTGGTTTAGTTGATGATTCTAGATATGAAAAATTTAATAAAAAAGCAAAAGAAATAGAATATGAAATGACTAGATTGGCTTCTATTAAACTTAACCCGACAGAAGAGCTAAAACAAAAAATAAAAGATGTTACAGGTCAAGAGTTAAATAAAAATATTTCAGCTTTAGAGTTTTTAAGAAGACCTGAAATTACTTATCAAATGTTAGATACTCTTTTTCCTAGTGAAATTAAAATATCAAGAGAATCTGCTGAACAAATAGAAATACAAGTAAAATATGAAGGTTATATTGAAACTCAAAGTATTTTGATAAATAAATTTAAAAAACTTGAAAATATGCAAATACCTGCTGATATTGATTATTATAGTATAAAAGCTTTATCAAAAGAAAGTATGGATAGATTATCTAAAATAAAACCTCAATCTATTGGTCAAGCCTCAAGAGTGGGTGGAGTTAATCCTGCTGATATTTCTGTTTTGATGGTTTATTTAGATGCTTTAAAAAGAACAAAAAAAGAATTAGTATAAAATGTTAGATAATAAGATCAAAGCTAATACTGGTAATAGCAAGGAACTGAAGCCACTTGTTCAATTTTTTGTTTTGGTGAGTGTTATAAGTGTCGGATGAAATAATTTTAAGACCGAGAAGAATAAAAAGTTCTTTAAATAAAAATGTTTTAAAAGAAAATATTCAAATTAATGATTTTAATAATTTTAAAAATAACTTAGAGAAATTAATTAATGAAACTGAAAAATCTGGTAATAATTCACAAGGCGAAGAAAATGTAAAAAATATTCTAAGTGATTTTTTAAAAGAATCTTTTTATAAAAATAAATATTCAATTAATACAATGTCATATAAAGGACGAAATGAAGCTGATTTAGTAATTCATTCTGAATTAAATCAAGATAGTAATGTTTCTGTAATTTTTGAGGTAAAAACATTAAAAAATAAAGTGGAAATGTTATCTAAAGAAGTAATAGAAAAAAAATCACCTGATACTCTTTTAAAAACCTCTTTTTATGAAGCCGTTCTTTATTTTTTTCATGAATTTATTGGTAAAAATAATATTGAATTAAAAAATATCATAATAACAAATGTTTTTGAATATTTTATTTTTGATGCAAATGAATTTAAAAGAGTTTTTATTGATAGAAGTAAAATACTTTTCAATATTTATGAAAAATGGAAAACAAATAATCTAATAGACGCAAAAACAGATACTTTTTATTCTCAAGTAAAAGAATATATAACAAATCATCCAGAATATTTAAATAATTTAAGATTTACTTATTTTGATATTAGAGAAATTAAAGATGATGATGATTTAAAGTTATTGTATAAGTTTTTTTCACCTAAGCATTTATTAAAGCAATCTTTTAATAATGATAGTAATATATTAAACAAAGAATTTTATAATGAGCTATTGCATATAATAGGACTTGAAGAAGTTGAAAAAGGTAGCCAAAAGTTAATAAAAAGAAAAAAAGAGATAGATTCTTCATCCTTAATTGAAAATACAATAAATATTATCGAAGAAAAAGAAAAATTAGATAATCTTAAAAATAAATCAAATTTTGGAAATAATAAAGAAGAAATACTTTTTAATGTATCTTTATCATTATGTATAAGATGGATAAATAGAATATTATTTTTAAAGCTTTTAGAAGGGCAATTATATAATTACCATAATGGAGATAAAAACTACAAATTTTTAGATTCTCAAAAAATAAAGAATTTTGATAATGTTTCTAAATTATTTTTTTCAGTATTAGCAAAAAAAATGGATGATAGAAAAGCTGATATTCAAAAAGAATTTTTTAGAGTTCCTTATTTAAATAGTTCTCTTTTTGAAATTACTCTTTTAGAAAATGAATTAATAGATATATCGAGTCTTGATAATAATTTAGAATTACCAGTTTATAAAAATACTATTTTAAAAGATAATAAAGGTAAGAAACTAACAGGAAATATTCCAACATTAAAATACTTACTAGAATTTTTAAATAGTTATGATTTTGGAGCAGAAGAAGTAGTAAAAAACGATTTAACAGAAGAAAGTAAAACATTAATAAATGCATCTGTACTAGGTTTAATTTTTGAAAAGATAAATGGATATAAAGATGGTTCTTTTTATACTCCAAGTTTTATAACTACTTATATGTGTAGAGAAACAATTTCTAGAATAATTATTCAAAAATTTAATGAAAAATATAATTTTGAAAATGAAACTTTAGAAGAACTTAGTGATTTTATATTAAGAAAAAAAATAGATTTAAAAGAAGCAAATGATTTAGTTAATAGTATTAAAATATGTGATCCTGCTGTTGGTTCTGGTCATTTTTTGGTATCTGCACTTAATGAAATTATTGCAATAAAATCTCAATTATATATTCTTTGTGATATTGAATATAAAAAACTCAATGTTAGTATTGAAAATCAAAATGATGAATTAGTTGTAAAAGATTTAAGGACAGATGATTTTTTTGAATATAAAGTAAAATCATATACAAATTATAATCCTATAAATAGAGAAGTAAGTAAAGAATTAACTAGAATACAAAAAACTTTGTTTTTAGAAAAAAAGAACTTAATAGAGAGTTGTCTTTTTGGAGTTGATATAAATAACAATTCTGTTATGATATGTCGTTTAAGGTTATGGATAGAATTATTAAAAAATGCTTTTTATACAGAAGAAAGCGATTACAAAGAACTAGAAACACTTCCTAATATTGATATAAATATAAAACAAGGTAATTCTCTTATAAGTCGCTATAATTTAGATGTTAATTTGAAAACAGTTTTTAATAAAAAAGGATTTAGTGTAAAAGAATATAGAGATAAAGTAAGGGAATATAAAGAAACTAATAGTAAAGATATTAAAAAAGATATTTTAAAATATATTGAAGATATAAAAAGTCAATTTAAAAGTGATTTAGCTATTGGTTTTTTGACAAAAATACAATCTATTGAAAATGAATTAAAACAAATAAGTTTAAATCTTTTTGGTTTAGATAAAGAAACTAAAAGAAAAATAGCTGATAAAAAGAAAAAACTTGATGAAATGCTAAAAGATAAAGAAGAAATAGAAAGTAGTATTATATATAAAGATGCTTTTGAATGGAGATTTGAATTTCCTGAACTTTTAGACTCAAATGGTGATTTTATAGGCTTTGATGCTATTATAGGAAATCCTCCTTATATTCAAATACAAACTTTTACTATTACTCAAAAAGAAAGTTGGAAAAAACAAAATTATCAAACATTTGAAGCAACAGGGGATATTTATTGTTTATTTTATGAAAAGGGCAATCAGATATTAAGAAATAATGGTATTTTATCTTATATAACTTCTAATAAATGGATGAGAGCTGGTTACGGTGAATCTACTAGAAATTATTTTTGTGAAAATACAAATCCTTTGTTATTAATAGATTTGGGTGGTTTTAGTGTTTTTGATTTTGCTACAGTTGACACTAATATTCTATTATTTAAAAAAATTGAAAAAAGTTATATTTATGAACAAGACAATTTACTATCTTGTATTATCTCTAATAAAACAATTGCTTGTTCAATACAAAAAGATTTCAAAAATAATTATTCTCTTCAAGAATATGTTAAAAAAAATCAAGTTATTTTAGATAATCTTACAAAAGAAAGTTGGATAATTTTATCTAAAAAAGAATTTGATATTAAGAAGAAAATAGAAGAAAAAGGAATACCTCTAAAAGATTGTGATATTCTAATAAATAGAGGTGTAACAACAGGACTTAATGAAGCTTTTATTATTGATGAAAAAAAGAAAACTGAATTAATAAAACTTGACCCTAAAAATGCCGAAATAATTAAACCTATTTTACGAGGTAGAGATATAAAAAAATACAAATCTGAATTTGCTAATTTATGGATAATATCAACATTTCCTTCTCTAAAAATTAATATAGATAAATATCCTTTAATTAGAGATTATCTAAAAACTTTTGGTAAAAAAATAGAGCAAACAGGAGAAATATATATAGACGAATTAGGAAATAAAATAACAT
>JBBTGK010000243.1:0-5598 GCA_038060635.1 Cyanobacteriota bacterium
TACAAACAGGGTTCCCAGTACTCTGGGATTTATAAATCTATTCTATTATTTTACAAAAGCTTGTAAAAATTCATCCCATTTCTCACTAGCAAAATCAAGTTTAGCATATCTTGAATTTACAGCTTGACCTTTACCAGGCATATACATAACAAGTCCTGTAGAATCTGCAACAGCTTTTGATGTTTTACCAGAATGGAACTCTTCAACTACAGCAGATTTAAGTGCAGTTAAAACACCATTTGCTTTATCTTTTACATCAGCAGATACTCTTGCATCAGCAGATACTAATTTTGCAAAATGACCAAGATCTTTACAATCACCATTTTCATAATTTGTAGTTTTATTTCTGTTTTCCATAAGAGCTACTTTATCTTTATCTAATGAAGATGTCATAGAACCAGCAAAACTATTTATAGCAGGAACTAAATCAGAAACTAATTTTTCTGTACTTGTAGCAGAAAGAGTTACACTACTTGTTCCTTGAGAACCATTAGTATATGATTTACCATAATCTTTTACAATAGCAGATGCAAATTCTTTTCCACTCATAGAAGGATTTTTACCTAATGAAGAAAAAATATCTCCATAAGGATTTCCCGCACCTGGTTCTGTTTTTTCTGAAGCTACTAAATAATCAACTGAATTTCTCATTTGATATGCAACTTCAACGTGAGCCATTAAACAAGCATCAAAATCAAGAACATCAAGTTTTCTACCTATTTTTTTAGCAACAGGATCAAGAATTCCATTAAGATCAACTGTACTCATATGACCACCGTTATCATCCCATGCAAATTCTTTTGTAATTAATTCTCCAGCAGAAGAATAAGATGTTGCATTTTTAATAGGTTTTAAAATTTGTCCATTTTTACCTTTACCTTCTCTTTGCCATCCAGCACCATGATTCCAAACTACATAAGCATAATGATCAGCAGGATATGTTGTTGTTGCCCAATCAAGGAATTTTCCAGCCAATTCTTTATTACCAGAATCTATTTCACTTCCAGCAGCAGCAACAGGATTATCAACCTTAGGAGAAATTATTTCTTTATTCATTCCAGCTGGATCTGCTTTTATTTCATATACAGCAGAATCACCTTTTTGAGTTCCATCAAAAAGAACAACTACATTTACATCATTTCCTCTTAAATTTTTTAAACCAGCTTCCATTTCATTTATATCTTCAAGACCAAAAGGATATAAATTATTATCAGCAGCTAAATGAACCATAAAAGTCCATTTTTTTTGTCCATCTTTTTTTCTTGATAATGCACTAATCTCATCATTATTTAAATTAGGTTCAGTGTTAACATTTTCAGATTGGCAAGATGCTAATGCTAATGTTAATGCTGATGTTAAAGTTAATGAAACAGCTCTCTTGAGCCAAGTTGACTTATTCATAGATTCTCTACCTTTTTTTAGACTAAAAATACACAGAAAATTATTATTGTTTAATTAAATATTAACAAAAATTAAATAAATAGTAAAGTTAGTTCAATATATATTAAGTTTAAATTTTGGTAAAATTTTTATATAATTTAGAATATCTAAAATTAAAATTTCAAATGCTTTGTAATTTAATAAATGTTGAATAAAAAATGGGTAAATCTAAGTCTATTTTATTTTTCCAGTATTGCTATTATTGGATGTTTAATAAGATATGGATTTTTTTCAGGAAATTTTTTAACCAATTATAAGTATCTTTTACATACACATTCTCATATAGCTTTTTTAGGATGGATTTATCCTTGTCTTTTTATTTTAATAGTAAATAGTTTTTTATCTTCAGAAGAAATAATAAAAGGTAGATATAAACTACAGTTTTATATTACACAAATACTAATTATTTTAATGTTTATAGCTTTTTTAATTCAAGGTTATGCTTTTTTCTCAATCTTATTTTCTTCTCTTTTTCAATTAATGACTTATTCGTTTGCTTTTAGATTTTTTAAAGATTCAAAAAAATCAGTTAATAAAAAATTACTCTCTATAAAATTTATAAGAATAGGGTTATTATCATTAGTCATTTCTTCTATAGGAACATGGTTTTTACCTATAACAATATTAAAACATTTAAATGAAACTAATTGGTATAATTCAGCTATTTATTTTTATCTACATTTTCAATATAACGGATGGTTTTTATTCGCTCTTTTGGGTATTTTTTATAAATTCCTCGAAAAAAATAAAATTAACTATAATATAAAAAATGCGAATATATCTTTTATTTCTCTATCTATTTCAATTGTACCAAGTTATTTTTTATCAATTTTAGGTTTAACAGAAAATATGTTAATAAAAGAAATTGCTTTTGTGGGTTCTTTTTTTGAAATTATTGCAATTATATATTTTTTAAAAACTATTTTTAAAGAAAAAGAAGTTATTTCTAATACAATAAAAACAGTAAGTGAAAAGACAATATTTTTAGCGAGTATTTCAGCATTAGTTATAAAAATAGGGTTACAGTTTTTATCAAATTTTAGTTATTTTCATCAATTATCTTTTTCAAATAGATTTATTGTATTAAGTTATTTACATTTAACATTAATAGGATTTACAAGCTTTTTTTTAATTTTTTTATTATCTCAAAATAATTATATTTCCTTAAATAAACAAATCTCAAAAATTGGAATAACATCTCTTTTATTTGGTTTTATAACCTCAGAATCTTTTTTAACTTTAGGTGGATTAGGGTTTAATATAAATAATGTAATGATTTTAATTTTTATTTTTAGTCTTTTTATGGCTTTAGGAATAATACTTATTTTTTTTGATAATATAATAAGTTCAAATAAATTAGAGATAAAAAATTAATATTTGTTTTCATTAATTATATCAATTATCACAGGCGATTATAACTAAGACCTGATATAAATCTATATAATTATTTTATTAAAAAAGAACCGTATGAAAATATTTTATTCATTAGATTTTTCTAAAAAAGATCAAAAATATGTTTTTGTTGATGTAAAAATAGAAATAGATAATTATATCGAACCAGAATTATCTTTAATTATGCCTGTTTGGTCACCTGGTTCATATCTTATAAGGGAATATGCAAGGCATTTAGATTGTTTTAGCTCTGATTGTGAAAATAAAAAAACTACTAAAAATAACTGGATTTTTAAATTAAATGATAGAAAAGAAATAAATTTTAGTTATAGATTATATTGTAATGAACTTACTGTAAGAACTAATTATATTGATGATATTCATGCAATACTATGTTCTCCTGCTACTTTTATAATTCCTGAAAATAAAAAGGTTTGTAGCTATTTTGAAGTGAAAATAAATTTACCAAAAGAATGGTCAAAAATATCAACGGGTCTAAAAAAGAAAGATGAAAATACTTTTTATCATGATAATATGGATGATTTTTTAGATTGTCCAATAGAAGTTGGTGAATATCAAGTTTTTAATTTTACTTCTTTTGGTAAAAATCATGAAGTAGCAATGATTGGCCCTGAAGTTTATGATAAAGAAAAATTAGTTAGTGATATAAAAAGAGTTGTTGAAGCTACTGCAAGTGTTTTTGATGATGTTCCTTATGATAATTATACATTTATAACTCATCTTACAAGTGAAGTTCAAGGTGGTTTGGAACATAAAAACTCAACTGTTTTACATTTTAAAAAATGGGAATTTCAAGATCCTGAAAAATATAAAAAAGATTGGTTATCATTAGTTTCTCATGAGTATTTTCATTTATGGAATATAAAAAGAATTAAACCAGTTGAATTAGCAGATTTTGATTATAATAATGAAAACTATACTACTTTATTATGGTTTGCAGAAGGTTTTACTAGTTATTATGATGATTTGATATTAAGAAGAGCAAAAATATATTCTGAAGAAGAGTATTTAGAGGTTTTATCTGGTTTAATAGAAAAATTAGTAAAAGTACCTGGTAGATTTTATCAAAGTATGGAAGATTCAAGTTTTGATGCTTGGACAAAATTTTATCGTAAACATGAAAATAGTTCAAATCAACAAATATCTTATTATGTAAAAGGTGCTCAATTTGCAATTTTTTTAGATCTTGAAATAAGAAAAAGAACCAATAATACTAAAAACTTAGATTTTTTAATGAAAAAACTTTGGAATGATTATTTAAAAGATCCTAGTTGTGGATACACAAGAGAAACGATACTTTCTTATGCTGAAGAATTAGCAGGTGATTTAAAAAGTATGTTTAAAGAATTTTTAGAAGATGCAGAAGAAATAAATTATGAAAAATATTTATCGTATGCAGGATTAAAATTAAAAATAACAGATTTAGGTCGTCCTACTTTAGATATGGATTTAAGAGAAGAAAATGGCAAAATTATTTGTGTTTCACTAAAAGATAAAGGAACTGCTTATTTATCTGGAATTATGGTAGCTGATGAAATAATAGCTATGAATGGTTATAGAATCAATTCATATTCTTTAGTAAAAAGACTTAAATATATGAAAGTTGGTGAAAAAATAAAACTACTTATTTCAAGAGATGATCGTATAATAGAAAAAGAGCTTATTATTTCTGGTTCTAAATATGATCAAATAAAAATAGAAAAAATAGAAAATCCTACTGAAGAACAAAAAAATATCTATTCAAATTGGATTTGCTCTTAAATATTATAAATTATCTAATTTATACTCATATTACTACAAGATGTCTAAGTAAGATAAAAAGACCTTTTTATAATATGTAAAAGTTCGTATGTACAGCTAAAAAAGCTGTACATACGAACTATTTTTAGATTAGGAGTATTTTTTTTATTTTTGATATAATTCAGATATATACGAAACTAGTTCGTATGTAAAGATGTTATGCAAAATGCACCCTTAAAAATAGAGAGAAATTAAGTACAGTTTTTAGAAATTAAGAAAAGAAAAAGACCGCACTCGTTTAAGTCAGAATAAGGGATTGAGTTTTTAGTTTTTTTTTAAAGATAATATTTTATAGGTTAAATAATATGAAAACAATAAAGGAATCAGAAAAAATATTAAATAAATTAATTACTGAATTTAATCTTGAGGAGTATAAGGACGAAATCTTTAAACTATCATCTTCTACAATTATTTTTAAGTCATCAAAACGTGATAAATATGAAAATATTGGTAATACAAGATTTGGTGGATTTCCTGATTTACCAGAAGATATTGATTGGCCAATTTCAAATGGTAAAAATGATAAAGATGAAAAAGGACAATTTCTTAATTTTATTTGCCAAATAAATTTACAGTACATAGCTCATTTAAATAATTATTTACCTAAATTTGGTTTGTTATATTTTTTTTCTGGAGAATATTATTCTAATCCAGAAATTAAAGTAATTTATTATTCAGGAGATTTAAATCAATTAGTAAAAAAAGAAGTAGATAATGATGACATTGTTGGTGGTCTTCTTTCAGTAGATATTATTAATAATACTGCTTCTAAGGTACCTATGTATAAGGCTTATAAAGTAAAAATAGAAAATATTTTAACTATTCCCGATCCTTTTTTAAATAAAATAGAGAAATCTATAATTGCACAAAATAAAGAAATTAAAGATAGATATTATGATTTATATCATAATTACTATGAATGTATTAAAGAATATACAGCATCAA
>JBBTGK010000244.1:0-2354 GCA_038060635.1 Cyanobacteriota bacterium
AGAAACAAAAGGAAAATATGACAATGCTGCTATTATATAATCATTCTCAGAAGACTGAGAATTATTGTTCATATTACCTTAAACTGCTGATATAAGTTGTTTTATTGAAGTCATTGTTCTTTTTGAAGAAAGTTTTAATAGACCCCAATCGCAATCTTTTTGAGCTTCACTTACTAATATTATTTTACCTGAAACAAAAAGGAGTGTTTTATCTCCATTACTTCTTTCAACCCATAGTTGTTCAATTATCTCATTTGAAACATTTTCTTCATCATTAAGATTACTTTCAAAGTTAGATACAGTTTGAGATAAGATAGTTGCCATTGTTTCAGTATCAAGTTCACCAGCTTCTAAAACTTTAGATCTTTTAGAATCATGAGCAATTATTTTTCCTTCTTTATCAACAACAAAAGCTGTTCTTATACCAGGCATTTGCTCCATACTATCTAAAACTTTTACTATTTCTGAAACAACTTTTGGTGAAATATTAGAAATATCTTCTTCTATTTCTAAAAGTCCTTTTGTAACAAGTGCTGCTAAAGATGAAAATGCTTTGAAATATGTTGTTCCGCTCCATAAAATAAGATCTTTAATATTTTTATCAGCTGAGCAATTTTTATATATTTTTTCTTCTTCTTTTGTAAAAGTTGCCCCAGTAACTGTTTTTACTTTAAATCTTGAGGCATTTTTAGAAAGTTTCTTTCTTAATTCAACCCAAGAATACATATTTTGATAAATCTCAGCCATCCAGTTAACTGATGGTAC
This sequence comes from Cyanobacteriota bacterium, assembly GCA_038060635.1. GTDB lineage: Bacteria > Cyanobacteriota > Sericytochromatia > UBA7694 > JACMQJ01 > JBBTGK01. Next base: position 766 of record JBBTGK010000244.1, read on the forward strand.
TAAGCTTGGGCAACCTATTGATAACTCTTGTCCCATTTTAAGATCATAATCAATTTTATCAACATCAAAAATAGAGTATAAAGAGTCTGCACATTGATGAGATCTAATATAGGAAATTATTCTATCAGGAACTAAACCATTATCAAGAAGATACTTATCAAGGTTAAAATCATTTAGTTGTAACTTATCAAACTCTTGTATTTTTTCTGCCGAAACAATATTTAAACTTCTAATAGCATCTTTTAATTGAATTGTTTTTGATGAGTAAGCATAAGTAACTTGACCCTCTTTTAACCAAATAATTCCCCTAAAATCATCTCCTGTTACTTCTAAAGCACCAGATACTTTTTTTGAAGAAAAAAGTTTTAATATGTTAGGTAAAGATGGCCCTGTCATTGTAGCCTTGAATTCCAAATTTTACCTCCTGCAAAATAACATTTTTAGCAATTATAACACAAAAAATGCAATAGTAATTTTTAATTAGAATCTTGTGTCTTATTCCAAATTACCCATTCATCTTCTTTAAGTTTATCATTTTCTTGATTTGAAACAAGAGCATTCCCAATATTATCAATAATAATTTTTTTATTTTCTGTAATTTCTAACCATTTATCAAAAGAAACTTTATATGGACCAGGAACAATATGGAATGGTTTTTCAATCTGAACTGGTTTAGAAATTTTATCTTTTTTTATTTCTTTTTTATCTTCAATTTTTTTATCTTCCTTGAGTTTTAGTGTATTTAGGCTTTCTTCAATCTTAGAAATATTTTCTTGTTGAGGTTGAACACCTACAGAACCGCTAAAAACAGACATTTCTGTTTTATTAAAATTTGAATTTAAATTAACATCAAAAACTGTACCCATCACAGCTAGAATTGCAGTATTAGTCTTTAAACTAGTTTTATTTTTACCATTGTTTGTAATATTTGCCCATATTTGCCCTGCTGATAAATTAAAGATACTGTACTCTTTCTTTTTTGATTCAACTAAAATAATATTTGTATTTTCATTCATTCTTAGTTTAGAGCCATCTTGAAATACTAATTCCATTCTAGATTTATTATTTGTTCTTACTCTATGATACATTTTTATTACCATATCTTTTTTTATTTTTGACCATTTATTGTTTTCAGAGATTTCTGCATTGCCAATAAGTTTTGTTACTTTTGCCATAGAACGAGATTGAATAGGTACTGTTTTTTGTGCATAAATATTGCTTGTCATAAGCAAAAAGAAACATACCAAAAAAGCTTTCATTTTCATAATTTTATAAACCAAATAAGAATAAGAGAATTATAAATTATAAATTATGAATTGTGAATTATTAGAAAAAAATAAAAAATTATTCCAATATGTGATGTATTGTCCGTTGGTTAATTGTCTTCATTTTAATAATATGTAATTATGAGTAACCAAGAACAATTATATCTACAAATACTTGCTAATAATATAAAAGCAAGAAGAAAAGAATTAGAAATTTCCCAAGAAAAATTAGCTGATAAATGTGGTTTTGATAGAACCTATATAAGTTTATTAGAAAGAGCTAAACGAAACCCATCTTTTTTAAATCTAAAGAAATTAAGTTCT
>JBBTGK010000244.1:2364-5533 GCA_038060635.1 Cyanobacteriota bacterium
CTGGATTAGACATAAGTTTAATAGATTTGTTGAAGGATATTTAATAATGACTGAAGAACAAAAAAAAATCATAGAACTTTTTAATAAAAATGTAAAAGGAAAAAAAGCTGATACATCTTTAAGTAATCAAAAACATGATGGTAAAAATGGGCATTGGCTTGAACGTCAAATGGGTATAACTGCAAATGCCAATAATGCTCCTGATTTATTTGGTTATGAAATGAAAAATCAAACAAGCTCAGGAAAAATAACCTTTGGTGATTGGACAGCAGATGAATATATTTTTAAAAACAAAACTGGTAAGAAAATTCATGATACAAATAAAGATTATAATTTAACAAGAGATGATTTTTTTAGAATTTTTGGAAAACCTAATGAAGAAAAAGAGGGAAGGCTTTCTTGGTCAGGGATACCTTGTCCAAATCGTTATAATAAAATAAACACTTTTGGACAGATTTTAACAATTGATTCTAATGAAAATATAGTTATAATATACAGTTTTGCTAAAGATGCTAGAGTAGATAAAAATAATATTGTTCCTCAAGAACTTCAAAAAGAAAATCTAGTTCTTGCAAAATGGAATAGAGAATCTATAAAAAAGAAACTTGAAAAAAAGTTTAATCAAAAAGGTTGGTTCACTTGTAAAACAAATTCTAATGGCGAGTATGAATCAATTCACTTTGGAGCACCAATGGATTTTGATGGATGGCTTAAGCTATTTAAGGAAGGTATAGTTTTTTTTGATAGTGGTATGTATCAAGGAAATAATAGAAACTATTCACAATGGAGAGCGAGTTCAAGCTATTGGGATAGTTTAATTATTGAAAGTTACTAATATTTTATAGCTAATTGTTTAGGTTTACTTTTTGCTGTAAGGTTTTTTTCATCCTCATTAATTAAATTTAAACTACTTAAAATTTCTCTAGCTAATTCTCTTATAACTGGTACAGAAACTGAATTACCAAACTGTTTGTAAGCTTGAACATCGCTAACAGGAATAATAAAATTTTCTGGAAAACCTTGAAGCCTTGATGCTTCTCTAGGTGTAAGTTTTCTCGGATTTTTATCTTTTTGTGCTACTAAAATTTCAGAACCATCTTTATAATATCTAGCTGATATTGTACTAGTATATTCTGACTCTTCATTAAATATACTATATCCAAAGCCCCATCCTTTTTCTTTATTTCTTCTTTTCCTTTCCTGATGACTTGCCCATAATCTATCAGAAATAGTATATTTTGGATCTACTTCTTTATCTAAAATATCACCTAGTTTTGTTTTTTTATCTAATGGGTCTGGAAAAGAAAAATCTACGTTATCTTTAAAACCAACGATATATATTCTTTCTCTATTTTGAGGAACACCAAAGTTTTTTGCATTGAGGGTTTTATAGTGTATTTTATAACCAAGGTCAGAAAGAGTGTTTTTTATAACATCAAACGTTTGCCCTTTTTGATGATTTAAAAGCCCTTTAACATTTTCAAGTAAAAAAGCTTTTGGTTGATGATGTTTTATTATTCTAGCAACATCAAAAAATAAAGTACCTCTAGTATCTTCAAATCCAAGTCTTTTTCCTGCTATTGAAAAAGCTTGACAGGGAAATCCACCTAGTAAAATATCAAATTCTGGAATATTTTTTTCATCTATTTTAGTTATATCTCCATTTGGTTTATGTTCAAAATTTGATTCATATGTTTGTTGGGAATATTTATCCCATTCTGAAGAAAAAACACAAGTTCCTCCAAATTCTTGAAAAGGAATTCTAATACCACCGACACCAGCAAATAAATCTATAAATTTCATATTATTATTCATACTTTTTCTACAATATAGCTTTCTTTTAATTCAGCTACTTTTAAATTAGTTATTTTAAATTCTTCAATATCAATTTTTGTACAACCAATTGCTGTCATACATTGAAGAAAAAAAGAAGCACTAAAAGTTCCTCGGCTAATTTTACTATCAAGACTTGATTTTGTTTCATCAATACCTATGTTTCTTAGTAAAAAAGCTAAGTCTATATTAGATATACCTCTTTTAACTAACTCCGATTTAAGTAATCTTTTAGCTTTAGAATTCCAAACGTCCATAATCAATTGCACCTCATATTGTAAATATACAATATTATTGTCATTTATGCAAATAAATATACAAAAATAAAAAAATATATTTTTAAATTGTTATTTTTTTAGGAACAATTATATTTAAACATTTATGTTTTATAGAAAGTGTTACAGGAGTTGTTGCTCCTATAGAATCACCATCAATTTGAACATACATAGGAGGATCAGTTTTTATTATTATTTTTGATGCTTTAACTATTTCACAAAATTCTTCATTTGTTTCTTTTGTAATAAAAGCCATTGCAAATAAGTCTTTTGAAAAATTAAATCTGTCTTGACTTTTGAAAGTAAGTAAATCTAATAAACCATCATTGATTTGAGAATCATTCATTATTTTTACAGAATTGCCATAAGTGCTCGAATTACAAACTAATATTTGATACGCCATTTGTTTTATTTTTCTTTTTTTTCCAGTTTTATCCCATAAAACTATAGAAGTATTGGCTTGTTTATAATTAAGCATAGAAATTGGAGTAGTTGAAACAACCGCAACTAAACCAGCTATTTTTTTAAAATTAGAATCAACATCATTCATTACTTTTGCATCAAAACCTAATCCAACCATTAAAACAAAATATCTATCATTCATTAAACCCAAATCTATTTTTTCATTATTAAGGTCATCAATTATTTCAAGTGCTTTTTTATAATTAGATGGGATATCAATATCTTTCGCTAAAACATTTGTTGTTCCAACAGGTAAAATACCTAATATTGTTTTACTTCCTGCTAACCCTTGAATGATCTCATTTATTGTTCCATCTCCACCAGAAGATATAACAACAGGATATTTTTCTTTAACCGCCTTAAATGATATTTCTTTTGCATGTCCTGCATACTCTGTTTTTACTAAATCAACTTTCCAACCTTTTTCCATTAAAAAACTAACCGCATTTTCTGGTTTATAAGTTGTCCAAAGTTGCCCTGATGTAGGATTATGTATAAGTAGTGCTTTTTTCTCGATCATATAATTTATATAATTTTTTTATCCTTTATCTAAACAGTTTTGATTATATTATATTCGTTAAATTTTTTTTTAATACTTT
>JBBTGK010000245.1:0-7956 GCA_038060635.1 Cyanobacteriota bacterium
ATAATAAAATTAAAAAGTAAGTATGGCAAAACTATTGAAAGTATTATTGCTTTTTCTGATGAATTAAGAACAAAAGTAAGTCAAGCTGAAAATAGTGAAGAAAAACTAGGTGAAATTGAAAAAGAGATTATTTTATTAGAAAAAAAATACAAAGAACAATCTTTTTTATTAACAGAATCTCGAACAAAAATATCAAAAAAAATCGAACCTATTATAGAAAATGAATTATCTGAATTAGGAATGGAAAAAACCAAGTTTAAAGTAAATATAATAACTAAAAGTGAAACTTTTTCAGATTATGGTAATGATAGCATAGAGTTTTTAATAAGCCCGAACCCTGGTGAACCATTACGTTCACTTTCAAAAACGGCTTCTGGTGGTGAAAGTTCTAGAATAACCTTAGCACTTAAAATGGTTTTACATAAACAAACTCAAGTACCTACACTTATTTTTGATGAAATAGATACTGGTATAAGTGGAAAATCAGCCCTTATTGTTTCTCAAAAATTGGCTAAATTATCAATGTTTTCTCAAATACTTTGTATAACTCATTTACCAATAGTAGCTTGTATGGCTGATAGTCATTTTTGGATAGAAAAAAATGTTACTAATGAAAAAACTATTGTAACTGTCTCTTTACTTGAACATAAAGAAAGAATTGAAAAATTATCTCAAATTTCTGGTGGTGAATCAAATAAAAGTAGCTTAAAATATTCTGAAGAAATATTTGATAATGCTAACCTTTATAAGAAGAATTTATTGGAAAAAGAAACTAATCTGGTTAATTAGAGATATTTAAAATGGATTCTGCCCCAAAAGGAACGTTTTAAAAACGTTCCCTACTAAGATATTTTTAAAACTATTTTACCAAATTGCTCTGCTTTATTCATTCTTTCAAAAGCTTCTTCAAAATCTTCAAAATTAAAAACTTTATCAATAACAGGAACTATTTTATTTTCATTAACAAAAGCAATCATTTTTTCAAAATCTTCATTTGATCCCATTGTTGTTCCTAAAATAGAAATTTGTTTCCAAAAAACTTTTTGAGGGCTTAAATTATTAATACTACCTGTTGTTCCACCAAAAAACACAATTCTAGCTCCCGCTTCAGATATATCTATTAATTTATTAAAATCATTTCCACAAGCACTATCTATTATCAAATCAAATTTTCCATATTTTGCAGAAAAATCTTTTTCCCATTTATCTGTTTTATAATTTGCTCCACCTTTAGCACCCATTTCTATTGCTTTTTTTATTTTATCATCAGAACCAGATGTAACAAAAACCTCACAGCCTAAAGCTAATGCAAATTGAAATGCAAAAAGAGCTACTCCTCCGCCTATACCAGTGATTAAAACTTTATCAGTTTTTTCTACTTGCCCTCTACTAAATAATGCTCTATATGCAGTAAGACCAGCTAATGGTAAGGCACTAGAACTATCAAAATCTAAATGTTCTGGTTTTATTACAATATTATCTTTATCTATTTTTACATATTCAGCTAAAGTTCCATGATCTGGTAAACCTAAAACAGTATATTTATTTGATTGTACTTTTTGATTATTTCCCCAATTACAAGATGGATTTATAATTACTTCCTTATTTAAAAGATTTTTATCTACATTAGTTCCTATTTTATCTACCATACCAGCACAATCAGAACCTAAAATAACATCTGGCTTTATTCCTGCATACATACCTTTTTTTATCCAAAGGTCTCTATGATTTAAAGATGCAGATTTTATTTTTACTAAAACTTCATTTTCATTTATTTCTGGTATATTATTTTCTTTTAGTTCTAATTTACCAATTTCTTTAATTATTATTGATTTCATTATGTATCACTTTTTTAATTTAAATTATTCTTTTTTTTCTAAAACTTCCCAGTCTGTATAAGTATAACTAGAAGCATTTAATAGCAATCCAACGCAAAAAAGATTTACTATCATAGAAGTTCCTCCAGCACTTATAAAAGGTAAAGTTATTCCTGTAGTAGGTAAAATACCTGTAACAACACCCATATTCATAAAAGCTTGTCCACTTATCAATGTTGTAAGACCAATACAAAGCAATTTTATAAAATTATCTTTATTTTTTGCAGCAATATGTAAACCTCTAGTAAGAAACATAAATATTAGAAAAATCATTAAAAATGCTCCAACAAGACCTGTTTCTTCACAAAAAATAGCAAAAATAAAATCATTATGGCTTTCTGGTAAATAAAATAGTTTTTGAATACTTTGACCAAGACCTTTTCCCATTACACCACCAGAACCAACAGCAAGTAAAGATTGAATTAATTGAAAACCTTTTCCTTGAGGATCTTTCCAAGGGTCTAAAAAAAATAACATTCTATCTAATTGATATGGATTTGATAAAATAATTAAAGTTACTAAAGAGCCTATTGAAGCTAATGCAGAAAAAATTAGTTTTTTATTTAATCCTGCTCCAAAATAAACAGAAAGAACACCCATAGTTATTATTGAGGTATTTCCCATATCTGGTTGAAAAACAACCATTCCAATAATAGAAAAAATAGGAAGAAGCGTAATTCCTTTATTTATAATATTCATTTTTAAGTATTCAGGATTAGCCAAAATATTAGAAGCATAGATTATAGAAAAAACTTTTGCTATTTCAGATGGTTGAAAACCCTGATTAATAATAGGTAAAACAATCCATCCATTTGCCCCATTTACGATTTTTCCACCTAAAAAAGGAAAGTAAGTACAAAGAAGTAAAAAACCAAGCACAATTAACATTGTTTTTGAATATTTTCGGATGTGATAAAAATCTAATTTCATTGCAACGAACATTAGAATTAAACCAATAACGGAAAAACCTATTTGTCTAACAAGAAAATAAATACTATTTTTATGTTCAAATTCAGCTACATAAGCACTTGAGCTAAAAACAGCAAAAATACCTATTACAACTAATGCTAGAACTAATACTAATAAAACATAGTCAATTTTGTTTCCATTTTGGGTTATTTGATATTTATTAAGAAACATTTTTACTCATACAAATAAAATTACAATTGTTGTTCTTCATTTAATTCTGTAGATATTTCTACATGTCCTTTTAATTTCAATAAATCTAGTTTTACATCCCCTTCTAATTTATCTGCTTTTATTTCAGGAGATCCTTTTGCAGATACAATTTTTGTTCTTTTATTAGAAAAAACTTTTTCTTGTTGATTTAACCAAACTATCTCATCACTATCTATTTTATCTTTATCATCAGTAAGTATTTTTACTTTATCCCTTAATGTTAAATCATTAGTATCCATATTACATTCAGCTGATTCAGCTTTCCATGAAAAAGATCTAGATCTATCTTTACTTTCTTTAGTTTCTATTTGAGAATCTGTTTTAGACCAATCTTTTAAATTATAGAAATCACCTTCAGGTTTATCTTTAAAAAATACCCTTGAAGTTCCTCTTTCAGACTCTACATTTTTTGATCTTAAAATCCAATGAGGGACACCATCTTTTCTTCCTTTTACAATGACATCTTTAAATTTTATATCTATTTGAGATGTTGGGGTTTGAACCCTTGGCCCAACAGGATTATAGATAGGATTTTTCCACAACCAAAAACAAATACCAACTATACTTAGTAAAAAAAAACCATAAATAAATATTGATTTTATAAATCCTTTAATTATATCCATTTAAATATTATGATTTCTTAATCTCAGATTTTTCTTTTTCAATTTTAGATTCATCTTTCTTTGTTTCATCATTTAAATCAGAAGTTATTTCTTTAGAAGCTTTTTTGAATTCACTTAAAGATTTACCAACTGCTTTTCCTATTTCAGGCAATTTACCAGGCCCAAATATAACAAGTGCAATAACAAGTATTATTATAAGCTCTGGAGCTCCTATACCAAACATAAACACTCCTTTTATAATGAGTTTTAATTATTAAGGCTAAAAAAATTTCATAAAAACATCTTTAGTATTCTAATTAGATTTTACAAGATAAAAGTTTTTTTTGTATAAAAGTTACAAAATATTTAATCATTTAAATAATATATTTTACTTAAGTAAACCCTAAATTAAAAAACTAATTTTTTAAAATCTTTATTATCTTTTAAGTTATCAAAATCACTATCTTTTCTTGCAACATCTTTCATATTTTTATCTAATAAAATAGACTGTTCCAAATATTTAATTGATAATTTAGGTTCTTTTTTCAAAGAATAAATACAGGCTAAATTATAATAAGCGGTAGAATATTTATCATTTATTTTAATTATATTTTCAAAAACATCTATAGCCGAATCATATTTATTGGTTTTTATATAAAGATTACCTAAGTTATTTCTAGCATCAAAGAGATTAGGATTTATTAATATCGCTTTTTCAAAATATTCTTTAGATTTATCATATTTTTTTATATCACTATAAAAATTACCAGCAGAAAGTAATAAAACTTCGTTATAAACATCTTTTTTTACAGCTATTTCATAAGTTTCTTCGGCTTTTTTTATATCGCCATTTTGATAATAAACATCTGCTATATATAAAATAGTTTGTAAATTATCTGGAGCAAGTTTAAGAGCTTTATTCAAATATTCTAAAGCTAAATCAAATTTTTTATCATCTTTATATGCAACACCTAAAGCATTATTAGTGATTATATTATTAGGAGCTTGTTTTACAGCTTTTTTAAAATATTCAAAAGCTTCTGTATTTTTTTGTAATTTTGTATAACATGTACCAAGCCAAACATTTGCCATATAAAAATCTGGATTACTTTTTAAAGATTCTTGAGCATATTTTATTACATTATCATAATCCGATATTTCAAAATAAGTCGTGATCATTTTTCCATAAGCTTCAACATTAAACCTATTTATTTTTATCGCTTCTTTATATTGTTCAATTGCTTTTTCAGTATCTTTTTCATAATAAAAAGCATCTCCTAAATCAACTCGTAACCCTGTATCAAAAGGATTATTATTTACGCCAGAAGAAAATAAAGTAATTACTTTTTTATTAGATTCTTTATTTTTAATATACATATCAGCTAATTCGCCATAAAATTCAGTATTATTAGGGAATTTTTTTATAGCATCTTCATAAAGGGCAATTGCTTCATTTATTTTTTCACTATATGTATAAAGAGAATTTAATTTTCTATATAGCCCTGCTCTTGAAGTATCAGATTTCAAGGCTATTTTTAAATAAGATATAGATCGATCGACTAATTTATTTCTTGCATAAAAAGTAGCAATTTGTTCAGCTAAATAAGAATCATTTTTAGAACTTTTTAGAAGTTCTTCAAAATATTTATCAGATTTTTCTTGATTTTTATAATCATAAGTTATTTCTAATTTTTTTTCATTATAAAAAAGATTTGTTGGCTCTATTTCTAATGCTTTATTTAGAAAAGAAATATAGCTATTGATATTAAGCTCTCTTTCTTCTTTTCCTGCAAGTTCAAGTTCTTTTTGATAATTTACTAAAAAATTCATATAATATGGAATAGATTCATTAGGATATTCTTTTATAAGATTTAAAGCTTTAATCTCTGAAATTATTTGAATTTCATAATTAATAGCATATTTATGACCATCCATAAAAGCTTTTATTTTTTTACTTTCTCCTGCTATAGCTTTAGCTGATTTAATTAAAAAATCAAGGTTTTTATCACCATTAGAGGATAAAGAAAGATTTTTTGCTTCTTTAAAGTCATTTTTTATTAGATTAGCAAAAATATAAGACATTTTTGAATAAGGTTTAAGTTCTTTGTTTTTTACTTTATTAGATAATTCTATCCATATATCTGCAATTTCATAAAAATTTTTATCACTAGGATTTTCTCTTATCCAAAAAAAAGCTTTTAATAAGTTTTCTGGTACTTTTTTCCATTTAGATGAGTTAGGATTTTTTCTTATATCTTTAAAATATCTTTTTAAATTAGATAGATAATCTGATAATCCTTGATTTTCATAGTCTTCATTAGAATATGTTGTACTATAAGATATATTATTTGAAATACCATCAATTGTTTCTGCTTTAGTATTTTGAGTAAAGTTTAATGATAATAACAAAACTGAAGCTAATATTAGAGTTTGTTTTTTTGATTTTTCCATAAAAATTCCAACTATTTAAAAAGACTTATATTATTATATCAGTCAAAAAAAAAAGTACCTAATTAAATATAAAAAACTTTTTGAAAAGATCATAAGATTAAAAATAAATAAAAGAAAAATCATATAATCAAATGAAAGTAATACTATCTAATTAATTTAAAGCTATAAAATAAATATATTTCTAAGTTATTATAAAAATAGATAAATTAAAGCATTTTTATTGCAGAAAAAATAGGTAAATCTCCAATAGAATCAGTTGTACCTAATGTTCTAATTAAAGAATCATTTTTTCCTGAGATAATTGAAAGATTTTTTCCTGAAGATCCTGTTATATATATATAACTACCATCATTATTTATACTTAAATTAGTTAACTCAAGATTATCTTGTTTTGAATTTAAAGATAAACTTATTTCTTTTATAAGTTCATTTTTAGAAGTATCAACAACACTAACAGATGCAGAGCCTTCATTTATTATATATAATTTATTTAATACACTATTCAAAGCCATTTTTGTAGGAATCAAATCTATATTACTTGCTTCTTTTCTAAGTGCAATTTTATTTGATACAACATTTTCTTTGGTATCAAAAACAATTATTTGATTGCTATTACTATCAGAAATATAAAGTTTATCTTTGTTATAAACTAAATGCTCTAAAATAGTTTTTTCTTTTTCTTTAAAATCAAAAACATTTGATTGGGTGAACTCATCATTATCTTTTTTGAAGGTAAATAATTTACCATTATCTTTATCTATTGCAAAAAGGGTTTTATCATCTTCTGACACAGCTAATTTGTAAGGATTAAATAAATTACCATCTTCTTTTAGTCTAAGTATTTTTTTCACATTAGGCTTTTGTCTTACAAGTATTTGAAAAACATTTATTTTATTTGAACCTTTATATGCAACAAAAGCTTCTGTACCTAAATTATTAAAAATAACTGATGTTGGATTATCTCCACTTCCAGAATCTCCTAGGTATTGTAACTTAGAACCACTTTCTCTAAAATAAGATGAAATTGTACCATCTTGTGAATTGGTAACAATAATTCGTTTTTTATCAGGACTTACAGAAATATCAGAAGGAGTTTTACCTGTCGAAATACTAGAGCTTACTCTATTTTCTATAGTATCAAAAACCTGTATTTTATTTTGTGTAGGTAATAAAAGAAGAGCATAATTTGAATTAAAAATAGTATTTAATTTACTAAAATCACCTCTTGTACTTTTAATAGCAGATGTATCGACTTTATAAGGCTGACTTCCTATTGGAGTCATACGACAAGAGGATAGCAAAAAAAGTGAAGTTAAGATAATTACTTTTTTCATAAAAATTCCTTATTAAAATACTAATAATATTATAGCGTAAAATATTTTATTTTGTTTACAAAGCTTTTCTTTGATATTAATACAAAGATAGTTCTAGTAAGATGGGTTTTATTTTTATAAGTAAGTCAAATTTTAACTATTTATTAGGTGTAAAATCATGTTTTATAAAAATAATCTCAGAATTTTAGTTATTTTTTGCAATAAAAACTATCTTAATATTTTGTAATGTACACAAAAATAAAAAAGCCTTGCGATTACAGAATCTTTATAATATAATAAGTTCACTAAAATAAAAAATTTATGTTGAATACATAAAAGTTTTGAATAACAGAGAATACTATAAATGTTTTTTTTGCAATAAGATTGCTAATAAGCTACAAGCTACAAGCTACAAGCTACAAGCTACAAGCTACAAGCTACAATGAGTATTGTAAATACTTTTTCTTTTCTGTCAACTATTTTATGTTATTATTTTACAAAAAAAGCCAAAAATCAGAATGTTTTATCATTCAT
>JBBTGK010000246.1:0-9464 GCA_038060635.1 Cyanobacteriota bacterium
AAAAATAATAATATTTCAGATTATTCTTCATTATTAAAACAAGCTGAAAATGCAGATATTATTTTATTTGGAGAATTACATAATAATTCGATTGTTCATTGGTTACAATTAAGACTTACCAAGGATCTTTTTAAAAATAAAGAAGGTAAACTTGTTCTTGGTGGAGAGATGTTTCAAGCAGATGAACAAATAATTATAGATGAATATTTAAATAAATTTATTTCAGAAGAACAATTAAAATCTGAAACTCGATTATGGAAAAATTATCCCACTGATTATAAGCCAGTAATAGATTTTGCGTTAGAAAATAAATTAAAATATATTGGAACTAATATTCCGATAAGATATGCTAATATGATTTCTAAAAAAGGCATTAATTTTATTGATAATTTAGATAAAAAAGTAAAAGATGCTTATTTCCCGCCTATACCTTTTCCTATTGATAAAAATTTACCTAATTATAAAAAAATGCTTTCTATGATGTCTCATTCTAATACAAAAACTAATTTAGGTGATTATATGATAGAAGCACAAGCCTCTAAAGATGCTACTATGGCTTATTTTATTAATAAAAATTGGAAACCAAATTATACTTTTATACATTATAATGGAACATATCATTCAAATAATTATGAAGGTATTTATTGGTATTTAAAAAAATATGACCCTAAATTAAAAGTATTAACTATATCTTCTGTAGAACAAGATAATCTTGATGTTTTAGAAAATGAAAATTTGAATTTAGCTGATTTTACATTATGTATTTCTGATGATATGACTAAAAGTTATTGATATAGAAAAAATATCTTATTAAATAATGATTGAGAATTAATTAATATACGTTTTTTAGAAGTGAAGGGTTAATAGTAGGAATTTTGCGGAGATTTGATGAATCAAATCCTTTCTGTAAGTTTAGTACGTTATTTAATTTTGAATCATAAAAAAATCCTAGAATATGAATTTAATAAGTTTGTATTCTATTACTCATATTAGAAACAAAATCAGGCATTTTACAAATTAAACTTTCAAAAGCATCATATACTATGTTAACATTTTCTTTTTTTTGAATAAAAGAATATTGCATTGTACCCATTTTAAAAAGTTCAAATCCTATATTTAGATTTACATTAGATTTTATAAGACTCTGTATTTTTTGAACTTGCATAGGTGAAACCGATTTATCAATTATAACACCACCAATTTGAAGTGATTTTGCTATATCTAAAAAATCTTTTTTCTTAAAAAGACCATATTGAAATGAATTTTTTACCCATTTTAAACCAGAAAAATCATCTTCATTTTCAAATTTTGTATCAACAATCATAACAATATTATTCATAAAGGTTTTGATGTTTTGAATATCTTCAGCTCTTTGTTTCATAACGATTACTGATGCTTGTTTAAAACCTGCTCCTATCATTACTTGAAGGTTTATTAGGTATGTTTCAGGAGGCATTTGAATGTTTCCTACTTGTGTTAAAGGTCTTATATCTGGCATTGCGCCTAATGAAACAAAAAAATGTAAATCAGTTGTAAATGTAGGATCAAAAATTATAATTTTTGACGAACCTAATGAAAGTAAAAAAGGTATATGATCTACTTTATTAAAACAAACCGTCCAACCAGTTGAAATTGTTGGTTGATGATAAAAATTTTCAGTTCTAATTTTTGTAGAAATTTGCAAAAACTCAATAAAACCAGATATTTTTTTTTCATATCTACTTTTTAGAGTATTTATCATCTCTTCAGGTGGTTCAAATCCCATTCCTTTTTCAAAAACACTTGGTAATACTAATGCTTCAAAGTCTTTTGCATAAGCTTCTGCTAATTTATTTATTTTTTCCTTATAAAATTTTGCAGCCCAAGATATTTCATCGGTTACACCTTGAAACGAATTAAGAAAATCACTATTTTTATTTATTATTTCAATAGGATATTTTTCTGCCCGTAGTGTATTAACAATCTTCTTTTCATAAGACTGTACTGATAAATCCTTATCTTCAGACATTAATTTTTTAACTCTTTTAACTTCATTTTCAAAACTAAAAATAATATATATGAAACAAACTGAAAAACCATAATATTAATTTAATTATACTAAATTTATTGTTAATAGAAAGTAAATTAAAGATTGCTTTTTATTAATTTTTTTAAAAAGAAACTCATGTAAAGTTTATAATCAAAGTAAATAAATTGTATCTACAAAATTTAAATATTAAACAAATTAGTGAAATAGTTTTTTTAGATGTTAGAACCATCAATAAAATATTAAATAAACTTGATTTAGTTAAATCAAAAAAATTTTAATTTTCTAATTTTTGATAAGACTTATTAACAAATGCTTAAAAACTTGATATTATAAATAAGTCATTTAAATAATTTAAATAAGTCATTATTATTTT
Organism: Cyanobacteriota bacterium; assembly: GCA_038060635.1. Lineage (GTDB taxonomy): Bacteria > Cyanobacteriota > Sericytochromatia > UBA7694 > JACMQJ01 > JBBTGK01. The sequence goes on from JBBTGK010000246.1 coordinate 2,403, forward strand.
TGGATTAATAAAGATGTTTGAAAAATTTTCTGAAAATGCAATAAAAACAATAATGCATTCAAGAGAAGAAGCAAGAAGGCTTGAATTTTCATCTGTACAAGCAGAACATCTTTTTTTGGGCATTTTATATGACAAAACAGGTGTAGCTTCCTTAGTTCTTAATAAAATCGGGATTGATTTAAAAAAAGCTCGTAGAACTGTAGAAAGAATAAGTGGTAGAGGGTATAATAATATACCATTAGAACAAGTTTCATTTGCAATGAATGTTATGGAAATAATTTCAAACTCTGTAAAAGTAGCTTATGAAAATGGAAAAGAAATAGTTTTAACAGAACATATACTAATAGCTCTTTTAAGAAACAATGATAAAAATATCGAACAAATTTTGCCAGAACTTCATGTAGAAAAAGAAGAAATAGAAACTGAAATTAAAATTTTATGTATAGAAGATGAAATGAATCATCCTAATGACTCTGCAAATATTTTACCAGAACATTATTCTCCAAAATATTTAACTGGTTTAGCTAAATCTGTTTTAGAAGATGCAAAAGAAGAAACCATAAGACAAGGTCATATTTTTATAGGAACAGAACAAATCCTATTAAGCTTAACAAAAGAAAAATTTGATTGTTTACCAAAAAAATTACTAAATAGACAACAAATAAATGAAAAATCTTTAAGAGTTGAAATTCATAAGTTAATCGGCAAAGGTAGTGGAACAAATCTAAATCTTTTACAATATACTTCCATGGTAGAAAAATCTTTAGAATACGCTTGGTTAGAGGCAAAAAAATTTAGATACTCAATGTTAGGAACAGCACATTTATTATTGGGTATAACAACAATAGATAATTCTACTTCTAGTTATATGCTTAAATATATGAACCTTGATCCAGAACAACTAAAATGGGAAGTAAGTACAATTTTAAGAAAACACCCAGATTTAGCAGAACCTAACTTAAATTATAAACAAATAGAAGATGATATAGAAATTAGTAATAATAATTCATTAGAAGAAGAAATATTGGAAGATTTTTAGAGGTTTTTACTATGGAAAAAATAAATGTAACCTTTGAAATGATAAAGGAAGCTGAATCTGTTCTTGAAAATATTATAAATCATAATGAATTGCAATTTTCTCAAACTTTTTCAAATATAGCAAATGCAAATATTTTTATAAAACCAGAAAATCTACAAAAAACAGGTTCTTATAAAATAAGAGGAGCCTATAATAAATTAAGAACTCTATCTAAAGAAGAAAGAGAAAAAGGTGTTCTTACAGCTTCAGCAGGAAATCATGCACAAGGTTTAGCTCTTGCTGCAAAAATGACTGGAATACAAGCCACTGTTTTTATGCCTAAGAATGCTACTTTAGCAAAAATAGAAGCTACAAAAAGTTATGGTGCTAAAATTGTTAATATTGGTGATAATTTTGATGAAACAACTCAAGAAGCCCTAAAATTTCAAAAAGAAAGCGGATCTTTATTTATAAGTCCTTTTAATGATGATTATATAATTGCAGGTCAAGGTACAATAGGCTTAGAAATTTTAAAAGAAAATCCCAATATAAAAAATATTATTGTACCAATTGGTGGAGGTGGCGTTATTGCAGGTGTTTCTATTGCTGCAAAAACTATAAATCCCAACATAAAAATTTTTGGTGTTCAGGCAGAAGGCTCTCCTGCTATGTTTAATTCATTTAAAGCAGGCAAATTAACTTTTGTTGATAAATCTGAAACTATAGCAGATGGAATTAATATAAAACAACCTGCTCAAAGAACATTTGACATTATTCATAAATATGTTGATGATGTTACGACTGTTGATGAAGATGAAATTTCTCAAGCTGTTCTTTATCTTTTAGAACGATGTAAGCTTGTTGTTGAACCATCAGGAGCAGTTGGCGTAGCAGCATTATTAAGTAAAAAAATTACTGTTTCTGGCGATACTGTTATTTTAATAAGTGGTGGAAATGTGGATATAAAAATGTTAAATAATATTATTCAAAAAGGCTTAGTAAAAGCAGGTCGATATTTGAAATTTATTACTACTATTTCAGATTTACCAGGCTCTTTACATAAACTATTAGGCTCTCTCTATGATTTAAATGCTAGTATTATTAATATAAATCATGATAGACTAAGAACTAATTTAAAAATAGGTTATACACAAGTTGAAATATCTTTAGAAACAAAAAATATTAATCACAATGAATATATAGTAACTGAACTTAATAAGTTTGGATATGAGATACAAATAATATAGAAAATGAAAAAAAATAAAGTAAGTAGATTTTTGGAAAAATTAGATATAAAATATATATTTTCTTGCTTTATTGTTTCTTTTTTTATGTCCATGCTGTCGTTCTTTGGAACTTTTTATCTAAGAGAAACTATTTTTTTATTTTCAATGATTTTTTCAATATCTTCTTTTTGGTTTATTTATGTTAGATTCAAATCTGATCAAAAAAAGAATGCTCTTTATGAAAGTATTTTTATAGACCGAGATTTTAGAACTACTTTAGCTAAATTTGATGACAAAGAATTGCAAGAACCAATGATAGAACTAGTTAAGTTCTTTTATCTTAATCTTGATTTTATTAATTTTACTCCTGTAATTGAATCTCATTTGAATAATGCTATAGAACAAATGGAAAGTTCTGTTAGTAAGGTAATAAACCAAATCTATGTTATTTCTGAAAGAGCTTCTTTACAAGTTTCTGATGTTCAATCATTAGTAAAAAATTTTTATGCTAGTTTAGAATTAGCAAAAACTATTATTCAAGCCTCTGCGAATTCTGTCGAACTTGTTGGCTCTGCAAAAAATGATTTGGCCGATAATGAAAGTCTTTTATCTTTACTTAGCTATAATATTCAAGAAACATCTGCTCTTACAAACAAATTTGAATCTATAATTTCTAATCTTATTAGTAGAACTAAACAAATAAACACCATTGTAAGAAGTGTAAATGATATTGCATCTCAAACTAATCTTTTATCATTAAATGCGTCAATAGAAGCATCAAGAGCGGGTACAGCAGGAAGAGGATTTTCTGTTGTTGCTTCAGAAATAAGAAAATTAGCAGAAAAATCTAAATCTTCAGTTGGTAACATAAAAATTTTGGTGGATGATATACAAAAATCTGTAAAACAAACCTCAGATACTTTTGTTAATGTTGCCGAAGCACTTCATGTTTATAAAGAAAAAATAGGAGATTCTAGCAACTCAATCACTCATGTTATGGATAATTCTATACAAGTTTTGGTTACATCAATAAATTCGCTTTATGATATAGCACAATCTTATTATTTAGACTCTCAATCTATTGGACAATCAATAATAAATGTAAGTAATAATGCAGAAGAAACAATGAATATGTTATATAAACTAATTGAACATTTGCAATTTCAAGATATAACAAGGCAAGAATTAGAAAAAGCTCTAAAAACAATGGATGAAATGAATGAATTAAAAATGGAAGTTTTGGCAAAATATAAATTACCTAGTAAAGTTAGAAGTGTAAATTGGAATGAAAGATTAGATAAAAATGCAATGAACCGAGATATTTTATCTATTAATGATTATTCATTAAGTTAAAATAGTTAAGTTCTATAAAAAAATTGGAAAGGATTTTAAGTTTTTAACTATATCTTTTTAATGAGGTTGTAATATGGCAAGTGAAAAGAAAGCTCAAAAAAATATGGCTCAAAATGACTCTGGGTGGGGTGATTCTTTTTCTGTTAGCAAAAAAGCACAGAAAGAACTTGCTGAACTTAATGAAAATAAAGAGCTAGCTACTTTAGAAAATGAAGATGCTCCAAAGAAAAAAACTAGTTCATTAAGAGAATATTCTAATTATTCGGGTCCTGTTAAAAAAACAGCTAAAGTTTTAAAAAATACTAATACTACATCTAATAATAAAAAAGCTCCGTCAGAATCAAAAAATGAAATTGACAAACAATTAGATAATGTAAATACAGAAATAAGTAAAGCCATAAATGAAATAGAAGGAATCTTTGAAAGATTTGTTAATCAAATAATAATAGAATTAAAAAACTTTTGGCTTTCAATTTATAATTTATTTTTAAAATTTATTCTTCTTGTTTTTGTAGAACCATTAAAAAATGCTGGTAAATTTTCTATTATGTTTTTGGAAATGATAAATAAATCAGTTGAAGATCTAAATGATTATTTATCTGGTTCAAAAAAGAAAACAAACTCTAGTGTTGTTAAAAAATCAAAAACAACAAACTTAAAAGAGTCTGATATACCACTTGAAAAAACTCCTGAAGTAAAAAAATCACCTGCTTTAGATGGTATTTTGTTTAGTGAACTTGCAGAAAAAGGGATTGTTTTTCTAAATATAAAAAATAACGAGCTTTATGATGTAAATATGAAAAATATTAGTAAAGAAGAAGAAGAAGAATTACTTAAAAAAGCGATAAAAGAAGTTAATGAATGTGCCAGATTAGCAAAAAGTTTACCATCTCCAACAAAAGGACGTTATGTTGGTCAAGAAATGGAAGAAATACTAAAAAATGCACAAATAAGTGATTTTAAATTGTTTATGCAATATGTTTATACTCATCCAAAACCATTCATAGAAAGAAGACTAAGACTTTCTGAAGCCTTTGCTACTTGGGCTCATAAAGGAGCTCCCGTTTAGTTTTTTTTCTTTTTTACTAGTCATTTTAGTTTATCTATAGTATAGTTAGTTAGGATAATTAATTATAAGTTAGGCTAACTAAATTTGAATATGAGTTTAAGAATTTTTTTACTTTTTAATTTAATCATTATTTCTGCATGTAATAAAGAACAACCTTCTTTAGTAGAACAAAAAAATGCTATAGATGATATTTCTGAAATTAGCTCTGATAATTTTAAAACTGAAAAGAGAAAAGTAAGTAGAAAAATTTATGATGATAAAGAGCTAAGAGAAATATATTCTAAAAAAGCTTCTTTTTGGCCAAAACCAGAAATAGATTCTGATATAGAACATAAAGAAATTGGAAATATTGAAGAAATTCCATATCCTAAAGATAATCTTTATACAGAAGATAAATATAATTTAGGACGACTTTTATTTTCGGAAGGTAAATTATCAAAAACAGGTGGAATGTCTTGTCTTAGCTGTCATAATCCAAATAATTATTTTAATGATTCACTACAAACATCTATTGGAATAGACATGAAACCATTAAAAAGAAATAGCCCTACTATAATAAATTCATCTCATTATACATCTATGTTTTGGGATGGTCGTGCAAAAACACTTGAAGAACAAGCAAAAGCTGTTTTACAAAACCCAAGAGAAATGGATTCTAGCGAAGAATTAATAATTAAAAATTTATCTGAATCACCATTATATAAATCACTTTTTAAAAAAGCTTTTGGTGATGAAAGTATATCATTAGATAAAACGGCAAAAGCTATATCTACTTTTGAAAGAACAATAGTTACAAAAAATAAAAGTAATTTTGATCTATTTATTAAAGGAAAAAAAGATGCTTTAAGTGATTCTCAGGTTAGAGGAATGCATATTTTTAGAACTTCGGGAAGATGTATAAATTGTCATAATGGTACTAATTTTTCTGATAACAAATTTCATAATATTGGTTTAGTTTTAAAAGATACAAAATATGAAGATTTAGGTAGGGTACTAATAACAAATCAAGCTAGTGATTATGGCGTATTTAGAACACCATCTTTACGTAATATAGTAAAAACTGCTCCATATTTCCATAATGGATTATTAATAAATTTAAAAGGTCTTATAAATATGTATAGTAATGGTATGCCAAACTCTCAAAATAAATCTAAGCATATAATACCATTAGGTTTAGAAACAAAAGAAAGAGAGGATTTAATAGAATTTTTATCATCTTTAAGTGAAGAAATTGTCACTAGAAAATAATTAATAGATTTTCTAATTATGTTTATAAATAAAGTAATTAAATTTAAGTATATTTAGATTATATTTTTTATCAAAAAAACTAAAGAGATTTTTTAACAAAAATTCTCTTTAATCATTATTTTTTAGATATTTTTTATCCGAAAGATGTTATATCACCTGGTTTTCTTAGCATTTTATCAACTTCCATGCAATGAGTTTCTTCTTCTGCTATCATTCTTCGTGCATATTCTTCTAACATTACAGATTTATCTTTTACAAGCTCTAATAATTCTTTATAATCATTTAAACCTCTTTTTTCTAATTCAAGTGATTCTAATAAAATATCTCTAATATCATGTTTTTGTGTTTCAAGTAATGGAGCAATATTTAATGAAGGATGAGCGCCTAATCCTGTTACCAACTCACCAGCTTCATTAGCATGAAGAAGTGAAGAATTTGCTTGTTCTCTTAACCATGAAACAATAGGAATACGAGTATAACCATAAATCATAAAAGAATAATGTGTATAAGAAACAACTGAAGATAGTTCTGATTCTAATATTTTATTTAGAACACTTACAACAGCATTTTTATCCATTTCATTAGGCATATTAGCTCCTTTTTAATTAAAATTTAAATATTATAATAAGCTACAATAACAATTATTTATTGTCAATTCTTTATATTAATAAAATAATGAAAAAATAAAATAATTTAGTCAATTTTTTCCATTATTTTAATATTAAATATATTTTCTAATTCAATTCGTTTTAATTCAATTTCAGTTTTTTCTAATATTTCAAATAGCTCACAAAACTCATTTATATCTAATGAAACATTCATTGTATCATCTTCCATAGCTATCAAAATTCTTCCATTAACTTCATTTCTTGAACTTGATATATTTAGTCTTTCTATATATTCCTTAAATAGAGGAAACCTTTTTAGTGATATTTTCCAATAAATATTAAATAATCTAATTGTTATACAACAGTTTCCTTTACAACGAAATACATCTCCATTTTCCGATTCATGTACAAGTCTTTTTTTATCACTTTTCATTTATAATTTTATCCTTAAAGAATATTAATTAGTTTTCTTAACTATTAGTTTAGCTAATTAACTATATTTTGTAAAGATAAAATTGCATTTTTTTGAATTTATTTCTT
>JBBTGK010000247.1:0-24443 GCA_038060635.1 Cyanobacteriota bacterium
GTACAATAAAAAAGGATTATTTAAGTACATATAATATATGTTAAAATAGATTCTATAAAAATCATAGAAACTATTTTGATTATGTTTTAAATTAGAATAAAAAGGTAAATAATGGATTTTCATAAATATTTAGATTTTTCAAAAGAAGTCAAATTAGCTTTAGATAATAAAAAACCAATAGTTAGTTTAGAATCAACTATAATTTCTCATGGAATGCCATACCCTGAAAATGTAAAAACAGCCAGAGAAGTAGAGAATATAATAAGAGAACAAGGAGTTACTCCAGCAACAATAGGAATAATAAATGGTCGAATAAAAATAGGTTTAGAATATGATGAATTAGAAGTTTTTGGAAATTCTAAAGATGTTTATAAAGTAAGTAGAAAAGATATTCCTTATATTATTTCAAACAAAAAAAATGGAGCTACAACGGTTGCAGGAACAATGATTTGCTCTTATATGGCAGGAATTAAAGTTTTTGTAACAGGAGGATTGGGTGGTATTCATAGAGAAGTTGAAAGAACATGGGATATTTCAGCAGATTTATATGAATTAATGCAAACGGATGTAGCGGTTGTTTGTGCTGGAGTAAAATCTATTTTGGATATAGCTAAAACCTTAGAATGTTTGGAAAGTTTTGGAGTTCCTGTAATTGGATATAAAACAGATGAATTTCCTGCTTTTTATACTCAAAAAAGTAATTATAAAACCGATTATAGATTAGATACACCAAAAGAAATTGCAGATTTTATTTTTACAAAGTATGATCTAAATTTAAAAGGAGGAATAATAGTTGCAAACCCAATACCTTCAGAATATTCTATGGATGAAGAACTAATAAATTCTGCAATAAATGAAGCCTTAGAAGAATGTAAAAAACTAAATGTATCTGGAAAAGATATAACACCTTTTCTTTTGGGTAAAATAAAAAATATAACTGAAGGAAAAAGCTTAGAAGCTAATATTGCATTAATAAAAAACAATGCTGATTTAGGAGCAAAAATAGCTTTAAACTTAGGCAGATAAAATAAATATTTTTAAAGAAAGAAATGCTTTAAAAGCATTCTCTACGAATGTAATTAATTTATCTTCTTAGAGCTTCGATAATATATTCTTTATCATCTATTTTTATGACATTTGTAACCATAAAACCAGATTCTGAAAAAACATAGTCAATGTCATTCATATTTTTTATATTCATTTGATCTTCTATTTCTTTCATTTCTATGTTTTTTTCTAGTAAAATAACTCTAGAATATTCGTCCATTGCTTTGTGTAAGTTAGATAAAAATAACTCGAAATGATCTACATCTACAACATCAGTAATATGTTTTGTTATGAATAATTTATATCCTGTAGGAATACTATTTTCTGCATCTAAAATCTTAGTATTAGGATTCAATTTATCTTTTATAATTTCAATGTTATTTTTAGAAGCTATAATAAAACCATTTAAATCTGAATATTTTTTTAAAAGTGCTGTTTCAAGAAAATCATCACTAGTATTCACGACTTCAACAAAATTTTCAAATTGAGATAAATCATATTTTTCAGAAAAAATTTCATTCACATTTGACATAGAGGTTACCATTATCACTAAAATTTTTATATAAGATTATTGAATTGTACTATATAGTAAGTGAAAAGTAAAAATCTTTATTTATTATAGAAATTTATTAGGTTGATAATAAAAATTTAGAGTAAGGATGGTTTTTAAAATATTCATAAACAAATAATCTAGTTTTTTTAATCATGTTTTTAAGAAAACTGAATAATAAAATTATTAGATACTTTAGATTTTAAATTATAATTATACATAAAATTATTATAAGTAGTATTTATCTTATCATATAAACCTTTCGTTAAAGGCTTTTTATAGTTAATTTCAGTTTTTTTATAATAATTAATTATAATAGCATTCATTTTTTTTACTATAAAAGAATTGTCATCTATTATTGATGCTATTTCAATATATTTAGAAGAGGATTCATATTCACCTATTAAATACATACAATATGATATATAAGCATAAGGTTCAGCTCTATTTTTATTAGATTCAACTGAAAAAATAAAGTTATTCAGAGCTTTTTCTAAGTGATGTTCAGAAGAATTATTATCTAAATACTTATCTAAACAATTTAAACCTTCAAGATAAAAAATATCCAATTCATCAGATTGTTTATTTGTATAGTCCATAATTTAACCAAAACTAAAAAAAATTAATTATATATTAACTGCTTATTAATATTATAATATTTTGTATTAATGATCTAGATCACAAATATGATATATTTTATAATGAAAAACATTCGCAATATTTTTGGTGTTTAGATGAAAAAAGATGATTTTACAGAGTTAGACAGATATATATCTGAAAAGCAAAAAATAATTAATCAGAAATTAGATGAATATACACCTCTAAATTCTTATACAAAGTTAACAGAATCTATCCGTTATAGTTTATTATTAGGAGGAAAAAGATTAAGACCTGTTCTTACAATTGCTGTTGCAGAAATATTAAATACACCTATTGAAAATGTTTTACCATCTGCTTGTGCAATAGAAATGATTCATGCTCAATCATTAATACATGATGATTTACCAGGAATGGATGATGATGAATTGAGAAGAGGTAAACCTACAAACCATATTGTTTATGGAGAAGCGTTAGCAATAATAGCAGGAGATGCTCTTTTTTCTCATGCTTTTAATACTATAGTTTCAAAAACACCTAAAAATGTTAAACCAGAACTTATTCTAAAAGTTATAGAGGAAATATCAACATCTGCTGGCTTTTTAGGAATGTGTGGTGGACAAGCAATGGATATTTCATTTGAAAAAAGTAATGATGAAGTTACTAAAGAAATTTTAGAATATATTCATACTCATAAAACAGCAGATATCATTACAGTTTCTGTAAAAACTGGAGCAATTTTATCAAATGCAAATGAAAAAGAGCTAGATGCTTTAACAAAATATGCTGAAAATATAGGACTAGCTTTTCAAATAATGGATGATGTTATGGATATTACCAAAACTGAAGAAGAAATGGGTAAAAAAACCAATAAAGATTTAGATAAAAATAAAGCAACTTATCCAAGGCTTTATGGAGTAGAAAAATCTTGCCGAATTGCAGAAGAAAAAATAAATACAGCTATTAAGGAAATAAGTTTTTTTGGTGAAAAAGCAAAATATTTAGAAGCTTTAGCAAAATACGTTATTTTTAGAGACAAATGATATTAGGTTTTATTTTCTTTGAATTTCACAAAATATCCATTTTAGTATTATAACTATTATTAACCAACTAACTTTTTTTATAGAAAGGAATTAAAAATAATTCATGAGCTTTTTAAATAATTATATATAAAGTTTGGTTAAGTTTGGTTTTTAAATTTTACTTTAAAAACTTGATGAAAATCAAGTTTTTAATTATTTACCACCTGAACATTAAGATATAATTACTTATAAGCCCTATAAGGGTTAATATATTTATCACAAATAAAACATATTATTAATTTGTTTTTTTTTGTAATATAGGTTACAATACTTAGATTGAATTATGGATTTACATTTAGAAATAATTAGTACAATAAACTATTTCTAAATATAGGTTATTTAAATTGAAGAGAGTAATGTTAACTGTTTTATTTTTCTTTACAGAATTCATTCTGTGTTTTAAATCATTCTCTATTAAATTAATTTAAGGTATGATACTTACAAATTAAATAACAATTTAGTCTAATTCACTTATTTTAAGGTTATAGGTTCATAATAAATGAAAAAAATAATTTTATTTTCGACATGTTCTCTTTTTCTATTTTCTTTGCCTGTTTTTGCAAAACCAGATATTCAACTAAAATTAGAATCAAAAAAAGTAATAAAAAAAGATAACAAAGAAGAATTTGTTGATGCTTCTCAGGCAAAACCTGGTGATATTTTACTTTATACAATAACTGTATCAAATAAAGGTGATTCTAAAGCAATTGAAGTTGAACCAGAAGGTGATATTCCTAAAAATACTGTTTATGTAGTAGAAAAAGCTGATATTAAATACCCTCAACAATTCAGTATTGATGGGGGAAAAACTTATTTTGACAAACCCACAATAAAAGAAAAAAAAGATGGTAAAGAAATAACTAAAGATGCTCCTCTTGATAGATACAATAAAATAAAATGGATGATTAAATCTTTAGATGCAAAAAAATCTTTGATTTTTAAATACAAAGTAAAAGTTAAGTAGGGAGAAAAACTGTGATAATAAAAAAACGCCCTCCTTAATCCATTTAGTAAAAACTAAAAATCTCATAAAAACAATTAATTATTTTATTTTTAAAAGGTATAAAAATGAAAAAACCAACACTCAAAAGTGCAACAGTCAAGAAGTTTATGGCTGTTTTGATCACTTTCTCTTTTACGATGCCAAGTGTAATGATGCAGATGGAAAGAGAAGCTCAAGCAGCAGGAACAGTTGCTGGGGTAACAATAGGAAACCAAGCTACAGCAAAGTATAAGGATAGTAATAATAACAAATTTACATCAACATCAAACTTTGTTATCACAAAAGTAAACGCAATTTTTGCTACTCAAATTATACAAGGACCTTTAAATACTGATAACAGTGCTGTTGCGTCAGCTATTCAATCTCAAAATGCAACACCAAATACAGTTGTTTATTACCCTTACATATTAGAAAACCCAGGAAACTCACCTGATTCATATAAACTAACCGCTTCAGTTACTGGTTCTGGTAATGGAGCTAAACCTCTTACAAACTTAAAAGTATTTTTAGATAATGATGGAGATGGAAGAGTAAGTGTAGGAGATGTAGAAGTTCTTGCTGGTGGAAATACACCAACATTAAATCCAGATCAAAAAGTAAAATTAGTTATGCAATATCAACTTCCTTTAAATGCAGCTGCTGGCGAAATTTATAAAGTAAATCTTTTTGCTTCTTCTAATGGTCTTAACACACAAGTTGATGGTACAGCTGGTGGAGTAAGTTCAGATGAGAACTGGAATGCAACTACAATAACATCAAATGCTGTTATTGCAATCACAAAATCAGTAGATCATTCTACAGCTAATCCGCTTGAAGATCTTATATATGGATTTAAAATAGACAATACAGGTAATAATGGTTCTACTTATGTTAAATTTACTGATAATATTCCTACACACGTTCAAGCAATTGTTGGGCAAGAAACAACGGTTGCTAATGGAGTTTGGAAATATTGGGATGGCTTAAATGGTACAGGAACACAAGTTGTTACAGCAGGCGTTCAACCTACTGTTAGAAGTGTAACCTTTGAACTCGGTGTTTTCCCTGGTGCAGCAATTGTTTTACCAGTAGCAAATAGTAGAAATATTAGCTATAAAGTAAGAGTAAATGTAAACGCACCTGCAACTACAATACCAAATAATGCAAAATTTGGATATACAGATCATACTGGAGCTAATATAGTAGATCCAGCTGGTGCAACACCTCAAAATACAAATACTGTAACAACTGATATTAATAAAAAATCAGCTGTTCTTTTAAGTCCAGCAGGACCAGCAATTTATAACACATTTACTCCTTTTGATGGTACTGGTGATGCAGTAAATAATGATGTTGCTGAAACAGATGCAACAACAGTAGCCATTGCACCTGCAGGAACATATTTATTTTACAAAAATATTGTAAGAAATAAAGGTAATGCTGATGATGCGTTTGATATAGAATTAGATCCAACAAGTGTTTTACCAGCAGGAAGTTCAGTAACATTTTTTAGAGTAAATGATCAAGCTGTAGGAGCTAATAATAACTTACCATTACTTGATACAAGTAACAACGGTAAAATTGATACTGGAACAATTCCACCATATACAAATTTTGATGGTAGTACAAATGCAGCTGGTGAAGTTGCTATAATTTCAAAAGTTTTCATTCCTGCTAATGCAGTTAATGCAGCTTATACAGCTGTTGTTAAAGCGATTTCAACAAACTCAGGTAGTCCAGTAGGAGCAACACCTACATTAAGATTAACCGATACAACAAGAGATAGAATAACTGCACTTAGTCTTACTGCACTTGATTTGACAAACGTAATTCTTGGTGCAGCAAGTAACACAGCACCTGTTACATTTACAGAATCTGCTAATGGAGCATCAGTTTCATTCCCATTAGATGTTGCAAATACAGCGGCACTTGGTTCTGCACCTGATACATATAATTTATTAGCATCAATTCCTCTAATACCTGGTGCTACTGTTCAATTCTTCTCTGTTAAAAAATCTACAACAATTCCAGGCGGAGCATTAGTTGGAGCTACAGCAGTTACTGTTCCTGTTGGAGACGTAACTGGACCAAATGCAATAATAGTTGGTGATAAAGTAATGATTAATGGTCAAACATTAACCATATCTGCTGTTAACACTGGTACAGGAGTAATAACATTTGGTTTAGGTGAATCATTGGCAACAGCTGCAGTTATAAATACAACTTTAGTAGCTCCATTACCTGCACCTATTTCATCATCAGGAGTTATTAATCCACAAGCAAGTCAAAAAGTAGTTGCAGTTGTTTCTGTTCCTGTTGGTACAGCACCAGTAACAGCACCTATAACATTTACACAAGTATCTAATAATAATAGTGGAACATCTGATCAAATAATTGACGCAGTTGTTGTTCCTCAATTTAAGGATTTTAGACTTGATGCTAACAGAAGTGGTTCAGGCCCTGCTGGTGGTGTATTATTCTATGACCATATTGTAACTAATACTGGAAATATAGCTGATACATATACTCTTACTGTCCCTTCAGTTGGTCCTAAAGGTCTTCTTTATCAATTAATAGATACTGCTGGAGTTCCTTCTCCAACTAATAGTATAACAACACCTTCTATTGCTATAAATGGTACTTATACATTTAAAGTTAAAGTTACAATTCCTCAAGGTACAGCAAATGGTACTGTTGATACTATCCTTGTTACAGCAAAAAATACCAATCCAGATACAACAAAAGATACTAGAACTAATACAGACATCACAAGTGTAGTTGATGGTTTCTTATCTTTAGTTAAAACTGTACAAACATTTGATGGTGCAACAGGGTTAATTTTACAAGATGCAACTGGTGCTCTTGCTAGACCAAATGATATCTTAGAATATGTAATAACATTTACTAATATAGGTAGTTCTGCTGCTATAGAATCTGTTATTGAAGATATTATTCCTGCTGATACAACTTATGTTGCAGGTTCTTTAAAAATAGGTGCAGTAGTAATGCTTGACCCAGCAGATGCTGATGGTGCAGAAGCAATTGGTACCCCTGTAAATTCTGTAAGATACAGAGTTGGAACTGGTGTAGTTAATACACCTACTTTCACTGGTGGATCTGTGGCTCAAGGTGCAACAGGAACTGTAACATTTAGAGTTAGAGTTAAGTAAATAATTTCTTTAGGAGTTATTTAAAAAAGGACATTTAATAGATGTCCTTAGGAAACAATGTTTTTAAAAACATTGTTTCCTAAAAAAAAAATTATCTAACTTCTATCAAAGGAATTTGGCAGATTTCAGCAAAGATATTATATATCTAGCTAGGTTTGTCTAAAAAGAATATTTTTTAGGAACATTTAATTAAAAAATAGATTTTTATTTGAAATAATTTTTTTAGACAACAGTCTTTAATTCTAAGGGAATAATCAGAACTAAATTTAAGAATAGTGAATATGAAAAAAATAGAAAATATAGGTTTATTTTATAAAAGTGTAGCTTTCTGGCTTGTTATGAAATTTTTTTGTCAAAGTGCTTTTGCAGCTCAAGTTCAAATTGAAAATACAGCTTCTATGAAATATAAGAATACACCTCTTACATTATTTAATGCAAAGTCTAATACTGTTTTTACAGTAAAAAAAGATAATAACTTTGATATTACAGTATTGCCTTTTACTGGGCCATCTTGTGCAGAAGCACCATCTCTTGGAACTTGGTTATACCCTGTTACTTTTATTAATAGTGGTACAACTAAAACTGATTATGATCTTTCTGTTATAAATTTACCAGTTGGTATAAATTCTAAAATTTATCAAGATACTAATAAAAATGGAATACTTGAGGCAGGCGAAAATCCTATTACATCAACAACTATGTTAAATCCTAATGATCAATATTCTTTTATTGTGGAGCTTAAAGATAATGTTGGTAAAAAATTAGGAGATACGTTCCCATTCAATGTGAATATTGTTTCTAAAATTAATACTACTATAAAGACATCTTTAGTTTTTTGTATGAAATTACCACCAGTTCCTGTTTCTACTGGTTCAGGTAGTTCAAGTGGTGGCAGTGGTGGAAATTCTAACCCTGTTCCTTCACCAACACCAACACCAATACCTAGTTTAAAATCTAGACTTCAAAAATCAGTTTTTCCTGTTGGTTCTATTAAAGCAGGAGATCCTTTAACTTATTACCTTGCATTTACTAATGAAAGTAATGTTGATATTAGTAATGTTGATATTGTTGATAAAATTCCTGATAATACAACATTAATCAAAGATACTGGTTCAGAACCTATGGCTGATAATGGTGGTATTGTTGAATATTCTGATAGTGGAGTTGTTTGGAGTAGAGAATTAAAAGGAGACCCAAGATTTGTAAAATTCAAATATTCTCTTGTTAATAAGCTGCAAACAGTTACAACAGTTTTTAAAGTAAAAACGAATGAAACCTTAGAAAAAGGCACTATTGAAAATTCAGCTTTTTCTGAATTTAAAGATCCATTAAAAGGAGTAACTTTCAAAAACTTAAGTAATATTGTTTCAAACGATATAAGAAATGAATATTCTATAGTAGGTACTATTAACGATATACCAACTGGATTACCTAAAGAAGGTGTAAAAATTGAAGTTTATGATGAAACTGGTAAAAAAATTGGTGAAGTTATAACAGGTAAAACAGGTAAATATAAAATACCTGTTCCGACAAAAGGTAATTATAGAACCGTAATTACAGATACAGATTCAGTTGTTGTTAGTGATGTAATGGTTTCTATTGAAAAAACAGGTGAAAAACCGACTCCTATAGAATTTGAAGGTATTATAAAAGGTAGCCAAGAGGAGGATGATTTTTCTGATGTTTTAGTTGAGCTTTTTGATGAAACATTAGGTGTAGTGGCATCATTCAAAACTGATAAAGAGGCTCATTTTAGTTTTCTTAAAGATAAAAACGGAAAGGAATTTAAACCAGGTATTTATTCAATAAAAATTACTGATAAAAATGGAAATGTAAAATATGCAAAACTTTCTATAAATGCAAAAGAAGGTGATACTTTCTTAGATATTGAAGCCTTCATAGATCCATTTGGAACTGTTTATGATGCTAAGGGTGGAAGAAATGTAAGAATTGAAGGAGCAAAAGTTGAGCTTAAAGAAGGGGCTTGTAATTCTGATCCAACAAAAGATGGTGCGTTAGTAAAACTATCTGATTTAGAGCCTAATGTTTCTCAAAAAAATCCTGCTATGACACCTGTTAATGGAACTTATCAATATTTCCTTAATAAGGATCAACTAAATAATAAGTCATATTGCTTAATAGCAAGTAAAAATGGATATTCTACAGAAAAATATGTTTTAAAAACCTCTCCAAGTACAGAAACTCCTAATAGATGGGTTTTATCTATCACTGATAAAGATGGGAAAACTAAAATATTAAAAAATGTAGAATCTATTCCTCATCATATTCCACTTATGCCTAATTCTATTTTTGATCTTACAAAAACAGCAAATAAAAGTACTACAGAAATAGGTGATATTGTTACATATAAACTAGAAGCAACAAATAAACTTATGTTTAAAGTAAAAGATGCTCATGTAGAAGATATTATTCCATCAGGTTTTTCTTATATACCAAATTCATTATATGTTGATGGTAAAAAAATAGACGATTTTGTTCCTACTAGTTCAAGTGTTCTTATGTTACCTGTTGGTGATTTAGGGCCAGAACAAAAAGTAACTATTTTTTATCAATTAAAAGTTGGTATAAATGTTGTTGAAGGGCCTGCAAAAAATCAAGCTAATTTACAAGCTGTTTCGCCTTCAGGGGAAACTTTAAAAGGAGGCGATGTTACTTCTACTGTTTTTGTAAAAAAAGGAGTTTTTAGTAAAAATGGCTCTATCATAGGAAGACTTTATATAGATTCAGAAGATATTGGTTATACAAATAAAGAAAATGGAGATACTTCTTTAGAAAATATTTCTATTTATACTGCAAACGGGATAAAAATAACTACTGATAATAAAGGTAAATATTCTATACCAGATTTACCTAATGGCGATTTGTTATTAAGCTTAGATACAAAAACTCTTCCTAAAAATGTATATCTTCCTGAAGAAGGAATAAAAATTGCAAATGAAAGAAAATCTGAACTAGAAAAAGCGACTGTTTCTAAAATAGATGTAAATAAAGCGATTACATATAATGTAATTGAAGGAAAAGATTTAACTATTAAAAATTCATCTGGCATGAAAGCAGTTATTGAGTTAAAAGATGGAAAAGATTTTATTGTAAAAAATAATTCTAATTTATATGCATCTAATCAACTAGGTATTGGAGCAAGTAATAATGAAAGAATCGTGAATCAAAAAGATTTAGGCTTAATAAAAGGGTTAAACGAATTTAAAGTTAATTTCTTTGATCTTAATAATAAAGTAGTAAAAACTAAAAATATTAGAATAAATGTTTTAGCTAATGTAAAAATACCAAAGAAAGATTTTTGGATAGGAAATACTGGTATTTCTAGAAAAGTTCTTGTTCCTGCTAGTGGTTTAGCTAAAGCTAATTTTAGATTAGTAAGACTTGAACCTTTTCAATTAAGTTTAAAAACTAGTGAAGAAGAAAAAGATAAACCATCAAATTCTTTAAGAGCAGTTTATGTTTATCCAAATAAATTTACAACAAAGCAACTACCTTATATTACTTATCCAGATATACAAAATCATTGGTCAAAAGGAATTGTAGAATATGAATCTGCTTTAGAAATTATTCATGGTTATCCTGATGGAACTTTCAAACCTGGAAGAAGTATAACTAGATCTGAAGCTACTAAACTTGTATTAGTTGCAATAAAATCATTTGATGTAAAAATAGGAACTTCTTTAGGATACATCATTAATGCTGATGCTAAAGTAACTGCAAAAATTATTGACAAAAATGGAAAAGCTATAAAAACTTTCTTCTCTGGAATAGATAAAAAAGCTGGAGTGAATGTAATGTACTGGGATGGAAAAGGTGATGATGCTAAATTATTAGAACCTGCAAAATATACCTTTGAAGTTATTGTAAATTCTTCTACAGTAACAAAAACACTCAAAACTGATATGGAAGTTATTACACCTATACCAAACTATCATCCAAATGGAAAAGCCCTTTTCCCAGATGTTCCAGAATGGTATTGGGGAACTTCTTTTATAAAAGTTGCTAATGAAGAAAAACTCATTTCTGGTTACAAAGATGGTAATTTTTTACCTGATAAATTTATACCTAGATATGAAATGGCGGAACTTGCTGTAAAAGCCTTAGGACTTGATCTTTCATTAGGAAGTGATAAATTGAAATTTAAGGATGCAGACCAAGTACCAGATTCGGCAAAAAAATATGTTTATTTGGCAGAAATGTATGGTTTATTAAGAACATTTCCTGACGGTAATTTTTATCCGCTCAGAAATACAAATAGAGCTGATATTGCTAACTTAGTTTTGGAACTTATAAATCGCCAAAAAGTAGATACTGATATTGCTGGTTCTATAGTAGATGAAATTAATGAATTGAATGTAGAAGGTCAAAAACTTAATCTTGAAAAAGAGAAAAAGTTTTTAATCAAAGTTAAGAAAAAATATTCTGATGACGTTAATGTTACAACCTTTGAAACAGATAAACTCAAGGTAATTATTGATGAACTTTATAAAAACAAAGGAGTGAAAAGAGGATTATTTGATTCTTTTGGTAATTAATAAAATGATAAACTTAAAAAATATAAACTTAAAAATATCTCTTTTTCTTTCCTTATCAATAATGGCTGGTGTTGCTACGCCTTCTTATTCAAAAGATAATTTAGAAAAAGATAAAAATCAAACAGCTAATTTATCAGAAAAAAAAGAAGCTGAGCCAGATCAAGCTACTAAAGATAGAATGAATTTTGTTTCTAAATATGAGGTTGATATTAATGATAAAACTGATAAAAAATATGTTTTTGATTTTCCAACTACATCATTAAAGTTCACAACTGAAAAATCTGATAGTAAATATAAAATTTTTATTAATAACACCTTAGTTGAAGATAAATTTTTAGGTAAAACTCAGAAAAATAATAAAACAGGATTAAATTCTTATACTTTCTATGGTCTAGAATTAAATTCTGGGAAAAATATCATAAAAGCTCAAGAGTTAGATCTAACAGGTAAAATTATAAGAGAATATTTAAAAGAGATTTTTGTAAAATCAAAACCTGCAAAAATAACTATAGAAAGTACATCATTACCTGCTGATGGAAGAACAACTGGTAAAGTTAAATTTTTGGTAATAGATGAATTTGGAAATGCGGTTCCTAATGATTATCCAATAACTGTAAGATTAGAGTTTGGAAATATAATATCTAAAGATACGGATTCAGTTGCTTATGGACACCAATTAAAACTAATTGATGGAAAAGCTGAAATAGAAATAAAAGCACCAAATACTGTTGGAGTAGCAAAAATAGATGTTGATGCTGGTGATGTAAGAGCTTTTTCTCAGATAGAATATAATACTCCATACAAAGAACCTGTTATTCTTGCTATAGGAAATTTAGCTCCGTCTTATACTTTTGTAGATAATAATTTAGTATTTCCAGAACAACATAATATATCTGAAAAAGATAATAAAATTATTAGAGGATTAGGACTTAATTTTGGTGGAAATGTTTTTGCTCAAGGAACTATTTTTAATGATCTTCTTTTAACAATGGGTTATAGTGGATCTGGTTGGGGCTATGAGTTTAATGAACTAAAAGATAAAAATTTAGGTTTTAAGAAAGATAATATAAAATCTTCAAAATTTGAATTTAAAGATACTTCAAGAAAATTAAATGGTATTGAAGATGATCAAAATATTTTATTGAGAGATAGGGCTGAAGATAGACTTTATCCTATATATGGAGATTCTAGTCAAATACAACAGATAGCTACAGCAAATAGCCCTTATTTCTTCAAATTAGAAAAAAATCTTTCTAGTCTTATGTGGGGAGATTTTATTACAGGATATAAATCTAATGAATTTACTAATCCTTCTATGTCAACTTATAACAGAACTATGAGTGGAGCTAAATTAAGCTTAGATATTCCTAATATAACAAACTTAGATCTTTTCTATGCCCCTAAAAGTCAAGCTTTTGGAAGAGAAGAATTTGATGATACTATTATAGACGAAAAAACAGGGAAAGCTTCAAACGCATATCCTTTAGGCTCGACTTTCTATAGATTAAAAAAATTCCCTTTAGTTACAGGAAGTGAAAGAATAACTATAGAAACCAGACAAAAAGACGCAAATAACAGCAATTTAGTTACTTCAAAAATTATCAAAACTCAAAAAGTAATGAACAGATTGAGTGATTATAATATTGATTATTCTACAGGTACAATTGTTTTTAGTCAGCCTGTTCCTATTAATGAAGGTGGAAATGCTCAAACATATAATGTAATAGTTGTTAATTATGAACATTATCCAAAAGATGCAGGAAGTGGAAGTGTTGTTGGAGGTAAGTTTAAACAACCTCTTGGTCTTGGTATTTCTGTAGGAGGTTCTTATGTTAAAGAGTTACCTCAATCAAAAGAAAAAAATTCTATATTTACGTTAGAACAAGAAAAAGCTATGGCAATTTCTGATTATCAGTTATGGGGAGCAAATATCTCTGAAAAATTAGGTGATAACTTAGATTTTATTTTTGAATACGCAAATAGTACAGCTGTTATTGAAACTGATGTTGATGGAAAACCATTAATAACAAAGATTATTGAAGAAAATACAAAGCTTAAAAAAGAAAATCCTTTATTACCAGAAAAAGTAGCTAGTATAAAAAACACCACTAGAACGGTGAATGGTAATTCTTATAGAGCGGCACTTTCTTCAAAACCAATTGAAGGTCTTACTCTTCAAGGAGAATATCAAAGAGCTGATTTAGATTTTATTAATAGAACTGGAGCTAGTTTTACTCCTGGTGCAAATAGATATATAGCAAGAGGGGATTATAAATTTTTAACAGGAACAAATTTATCCTTAGATTTTAATAGAAGTGAAGTTTTTGATAGTATAGCTAAATTACAAAATGGACAAATATTACAAACTCTAACTAGTAAAATTGGTCAAACCTTTTTTGGTAATAATATTAGTTTGGGTTATGAAAATAGATTATTTCCAAACGCAATAGATCAAAAGAAAACTTCTTCAGGACATCTTTTAAATTTGGCTTATAGAAGTCCTTCTTTCTTTAATCTTTCTTTTAATGCAGGAAGGGATCAAAATTTAGCAGAAGTTGATATTTCAAAACCAACAACAACTTATGTAGGAGCAGATTATAACTTAGGAAGTGGAATGAAACTTTTTGCAAAATATAATTTATATGATGTTCTTCAAGATGTAAAAACAAATAAAATAGCTACTGCTGGTGCGTTGAGTGTTGGTATAGACTCTGGTTTTAATAATAATGAATCTGATTTTTTTAATTCTGTAAATGTTGGAGCTAAATATAAAATGGATGGTTTTATGGATCCAAGAACTGCTCAAAATACTTATGGTCTTAATGGTAAGTTTGGAATTCTTCCTGGTTTAAGTTTAGGTGGAGGATGGGATTGGATAACAGGAAAAGCTCCAACAGGTTTTTCTGAAAATTATACTGCTTGGTCTGCAACAGCAGATTTTGCCCCTAGTTATAGTTTAATTAGAGCTTCGGCTAAAGTTGATTTCAGATTGGGAGATAGACCAACAGAACTTTATTCATTAAATTTAGGTGGTGCAATAACAGATGATATTGGTCTTTTTGGTAGATTTAATCATACAAAATCAACTGAAGTAGAAAGACCTTTGACCACAGAAGGAGTTTTTGGTTTTGCTTATAGACCAATAGAAACCGATTATTTTAACGCATTAGGAAAATATCAAATAAAAAGAGATTATTCTGGTGGGGGGGTAGCACTTTCAAATACATTGAAACATGTACCTTCATTAGAAGTTGTTTTTGAACCATCAAGAGAATGGGAAATTTTTGTTAAAGGGGCGACAAAAATTTCTTATGATAAAACAGAAATACCTACTTTAGATCCTAAATTAACAAATACTCAAGAAGCTTTTTCTAATATAGGATTAGGTGTATTAAGAGGAACATACAAATTTGCATACAATTTTGACATAATAGGTGAATATAGAGCATTAGCAGATCTTAATGATAGAAAAATAAATAACGATGTTTCTCTAGAGCTAGGTTATTATCCAATAAAAAACCTAAGAATAGGAATTGGTTATAATTTTTTTGGTGGTAGCGGAAGTATTGGAGATGTTATTAAAGATAATGATGCGTTACAAAAAACAATTATGGATATATATTCAAGAAATTATTTGTCAAATACAGCATACATAAATATGAGTTATCACTTTGATTCAATTGGTCAACTTTGGCAATCTCAAGGTATTTTTACCAAAAAAGACTCTCAAAATCCAAATGATAAATTAGCAAAAAATTAATGAAAGGGCAATAAAATATGTTTAGAGAAAAAATAAGTGTTATGGACAATTTAAAAATAGACAAGCTGAAATTTATAAGCTTGTTTTTTCTGTTTTCTTTTATTACTTTTTTTATTAATTTTCAAGAAGCAAAAGCGGCACCCACTGTTGCAATACTAGAAGTAACAGGCCCACCTTATGATATGGGAAAACCAACTCCTTATGATTTTAGAGAAACCATAACAAGTGATGGAGCTTATGCAAATGCTAACATACAAATAGAAACAAAAATAAACCAAGAAGTTGGTTCTGCTGCTGGTGTTTTTCCTCCAGTAACTTCAACAGGAACATATAAAACTGGAGTTGCTGCACCTGTGGCTATTACTTATAACGTAGTAAGAGTTGGGCAAATATATACTTTTACACCATCTCCAGCAATAAATCTTATAGCGGGAGATATTTTAACACTTGATAATAAATTAAGATTTGCTTGTAATACCGCATCTGGTGAATATAAAGCAAGAATAAGATCTGCAGCTGTTACATTAACAGAAACTATAAAAAATATAGATGTAGCAACAGGTATTCTTAATATATCTGTAACTCCTAATAGTTTTACAAATAGTAAAAACGATAATATTGTATATACTGTTACTCTTTCTAATAACGGTTTTAATACCTTATATAACGCAAGAGTATTTGATACATTAGGTTCAGATCTTCAAATAGTTTCAGTTGTTCCAGATGGTTCTGGATTTATTACAACAAGTTTTGCGTCTAATATTATAACCGCAGATGCTACAAATATCCCAGTAGGTACAAATAGAACTTTTGTTGTAACCGCAAAAATAATTGGATGTGTAAATGTAGATCATTCTTTGACTGGTAAATGGCCAGCTTTTGGAACAACTTTACCTGTTTGTGATGATATTGGTGGGGCAACTGGTCAAAATTCTAATGATATACCTACAATAGGAGTAGTTAATATTGTAGAAAAAAATCCAAAAATAGTTTATACAGCACCCGCTACTATAAATCTTAATTGGGGAACTGCAGCTGCTGTTACAACAGTACCAGTAACAGTTTCTAATACAGGTTTAGGCCCAGCAAATGGATTATATTTTCAAGCAAATATTAATACAACAATAGTTGATATTACAAATGTTACACCTGGTTGGACATACAACTCTGGATCAGGAAGATTTATTTATACCGCTGGAACATTAGCAAATGGAGCAAATGCAAATTTTAGTTTTGATATAAAAGCAAAGCAATTTTGTCCTGCACCAGGAAATACACCAGTAACTACAACAGGATTTGTTACTTGGGATGCAAATTATACATCTGATTGTGGAACAGTTTTTTCTTCACCAATAACAACATCTAATTACATTACAAATAATCCAGCAATTCCTACATTAGATTATTCAGTTTTTATAAATACGTTTGTGGTTAATATAAATACGACTTTTGATTATACTTTATTTCCTGCTATAACAAACAAGGCTCAATTAGGTAATCCAGTTACCGTAACTTTTGATGTTCCTCCTCTTTTTACTTCAAATAGTGCTACTGTTCCTTATGGTACTGTAACCAGATCTACTACGACTGGTGCAGTAAATGGGCATATAGTTTGGACGTTTGATCCAAATTTATTTACTGGTATTCCAACCGATAAATTAACTATTAATGTAACTACTCCAGTTGATCCATGTTTAGCAAATGCTTTTCATAATAATCAAAACTCTATTTTAGGAACCGTTCCTAGTGGTGGTGGCTCTTGCCAAATTTCAAGAAATCAAGCTCAATCAGTTTTTGTTAATGATAGTCAACCAGCTGTACCTACTGCAATAGAACAAAATAGAAGTGTTATTTCTCCAGCAATTACTAATCCTGAAGGATATCAAGTATGTCAACAAGATATTGATGGAACACACCCTGCACCAGCATATTCTCAAAATAATACATTACAAACAGAATATATTTTTGGTGCTGGTCTTACAGCAACTTATGCAACTGCTATATATAATGATCCACTTCCTGTAACACAGGTTATAGGAGGAAAAAGAGATATGAGATATGTCTCAGGAAGTGCTGAGTTCTCAATTGATACTGGTGCTGGATATGGTGCTTTTACAGCTATACCTGGAGCAGATATAACTTATTCAGATATTGGATCGGCTCCTCTTAATATAAAACTTCAGTCAATAAATGGTGGTGGAGGAGTAGGAGGAACAAAAGTAAGAATAAGATATAAAGTTTTCCATGAGTATGCTGGTACAGCTACTCTTACAGATGGAACAAGTAGTTTAGCTGTATTTGATACATCAGAATTACTTCTTACTACAGTGCCAAACTGTGCTACATATCCACCAACAACAGCAAAATATTATAGAACTTTAGAATATAATGTAACTAGTCCTAGATTAAAACTTGCATTTAATGCTTCGGGTTCAATAAATGATTGTGAACCAAATATTCCTGTAACATTGGAAGTTACTAAAGATTCATTCAACCCATTAAAAAATACAGGAAACATAAAAATTGAATTTGATGAAACTGTTTATAGAATAAATCCAGCTAGTATTACAACAGCAGGTTTCCAAACTTATGGAGCTGTGGCTGTAACGCCAACAAATGCTTTAGTTGGAAATATTAGAACTTTTGATTTTGGAGCAAATGATCTTGTTACACTTAATGATGGAACAGGTAGAGCAAAAATTAATTTTACTGTTCAAAAAAGATGTGGACAAACAGGAGGTCTTTCAGCAACCGCAAAATGGAATAATCTTTGTACTAATAATTTGTCAGTAGTTTCAACTTATAACCCTGGTGTAAAAAAAGCAGTTATAGCTGTTAAAACAACAAAAGCTCCACCGCCTGTTACAGATACAGTTAATTATATTTTACAAGTAACTAATAGTGGTCAAGGAGATGCTTATGATATTGATGTATTTCATAATGCAGGTTTAAACTTACAAATTACAAGTCAAAACCCTGCAGCAACTGTACCTGTTGGTTCTACTTTAACTCTTATTTCTGCTGCTTTACCACAAAAAGGTCAAGGTATTGGCACTAATCTAGTAAATTGGAGATTAGATAAATTACCAGCTGGTGAAACTTTAGAAATTCCAATAACAGCAACTCTTGTTTCAAATAATGGTGCGGCTATTCAATGTGGTGGAGATACACTAACAAGAACAATAGTTGAAGACAAATGTAGTGTTGATAATTCAAATTGTAGTGGTGCACCAAAAACTTTTGATACTGGAGCAATAGCTGTACCAAGTACAAAAGTAACTACAACTCTTGTAACACCACAATCTGTAGATATGTGTGGAACTGTAACAACAAAAATAAGATTAACTAATGGAGGAAGAACAAAAGCATATAATGTAAGTAATGTAACTACACTTCCTGCTGAATTATGTTATATAACTGGTTCAGGTAAAATAACTAAAAATGGTGTTCTTCAAGCTGGTATTTTTGATCCAACTTTTGATGGAACTCAAAAAATACTAACATGGAGTTATAACTCTGCTGGTGATACGGCTACAGGGAATAACTTAGATGTTCTTAATAGTATTTCAGATCCTTTAAATGATACATTAGAGATTGAATTTCAAGCTAAAGTTTCTTGTTCTAACCCAGGAAGTTTTTCTATGACATCAAGTACTAGTATGACTAGACCTTGTGAATTAGATAAATTTGGACCAATTGGTGTTGGTACTCCAGCAGGTGCTACTGGTTTTACTATTACACCAGCAGGTACTGCTAGTTTAGCTGTAAAAAAACCTATATTTTCATCTACTTTTCCAGATCAATATATAGAATCTGGTATGCCTGCAAAAACATGGACTCTTACATTAACTAATAGTGGCCCAGTTGATGCAAAAAATGTTGGTGGAACAATAACGTTACCATCAAATTTAATTCTTGATACTGGTGCAGCCTCAGATACAACACCTCCTCATGATGGTTATGTAGCAGGTACTGGAGTAATAACCTTTAATCCAGGTACTATTGCTAATATACTGGCTACTGGTGGAACAGGTCTTATTACAATTAAAGCAAAAATAAAAGATAATGTTTCTTGTTCTGCAAAAACTAGTATTGGAGCAAGTATAACGTTTGGTTGTCCTACAATTGGCGGAACAGTTCCAGCTGGATGCTCGGCAAGTTGTTCTGCAACTCCAGCATACTCTGCAACAGGTGGAGTTGTAACTAAGCCTAGTGTGGCAAGTTTAAGTTTATCTCCAACAACAATAGATTCTTGTGCTACTGGAACATCTATTCCTTTAACAATATCTTTTAAGGTTGGGGATACCTCATTAACACCACAAAATGATCTTAGTGCTTATGCACCAAAAATAACTTATACTTTACCAACAGGATATGAATATAATGGATTAGTTTCAATTTTAGAAACATCACCAGTAAATGGAGTTCCTGTTCCTGTAACTCAACCAGCAGTTGGAGATACTATTCTAACTTTTGATTGGGGTGCAGCTCAAAAAATATTAGCTGGTACCGTTGAAGTAAAATTCAATATAAGGCCAAAAAATACAGGAAGTTGTCCTGTTGCAAATAGTACTAATACATTAGCATTTGAGTTTAAAGATAGTTGTACTAATGTAATACCAACAGTTTCTATTGCTCCAAATATAACAGTTCAAAAACCGATAGTAGATTTTCGTACAGCACCTGCAAAAACAAAGTTTGTATTTTTTACAGGAACAGATAATAATACAGCAATTGTAACAAATGGTGCTACTGGAATAAGTTGGGATATTAGTTTTAGAAATAGTGGAAGTGGAGTTTTTAATGGAACGATAACATCAACAATAGGCTCAAGTTTTAATACGATTGCAAGAACAAATGGCTCTGGTGGTGAAGTTCCAACAACACCTAATGCAGCAGTGGCAACATGGACTATTACAAATTTAGCTGCTGGTGCAAACTGGTCTGCAACTGTGACTGCAAACCATGTAGGTGGAAATAATACAATAGATTTAACCCATATTGCATTAATAGATGGTGGTTGTGCTACAGGTTGTAAACATACAACAACTGTAGGATTTGATGCAGATCAAATATTAACAACATCAAAAACAGCTTTTGTTTCTTTAGAAGATGTTACTCAAAAAGTAATGTATAAAACAGTAATTACAACTCCTATTGTAAATGCTGTAGTTGGAGAAAGATTCCATGTTCAATTAAAATCATCTTTTTCTGGTAATGGAAATGATGGATATACAAATGTTATTGTAAGAGATACTCTGCCTAAAAATGGAGTAAATCCTCTTATAAAAATACATACAACTCCTGCACCAAAAGTTTTTGAATCTTTAGTTGATCATACGGCAGATTGGACTTATACCCCAGCATCAGCAGGAAACAGCTGGGTAGCTAGTTGGCAAAGAACAGCACCAGGATTTATAACCCCATCAGAAATAACAATAGAATATGATGCATATATAAATGATGTAACTCCAGGAAATCCTAATGGTATATCAACTGCTATTGCATCTAATATACCAAAATCTGCGGATCTTTTAACCAATACAAACAATACAACTTATAATTTTGGTGGAAATTCTTACGCAGTTTCTGGAACAGCTTCGGTTACTGTAAATGAACCTTTTTTAACAAAAGCAAAAGCTCAAGCTAACTTAACATTAGCTGCTGATGGAGTTGATAGTATTAGTACAACAACTAGAGGTGTTTCACCGAGTACTTTGGTTGGAGGTACTGAAAAAGTTGGTTATCAATTAACATTTAATAATACTGGAAATGCAATCGCTCACGATATAAGTATGCAAGATATTATTCCTCTCGGAATGAGAGTTGCAAATCCTGTTTTAACTCCTCTTACAGGTGCTAAATTAAATGGAGTTGATGTTCTTCCAGCACAAATTTCAACATCTTATAATAATGCAACTGGTTTGTTTAAATTACAATTTTTAAAAGCAAATGGTTTTGCAGGAATTCCTGCAGGGCAAAGTTTAGTAATAAAATACTACACAACAGTTGATGCAAATATTACAGGAAGTACAACAATGACTAATGCAATGAGATTAGTTAATGATACTTCTTTCTCTGCAAGAGGTCATGAAGGATATAGTAGTTTACCTTCTGATGATCCTGATGTAGCACTCAATTTGGATAGATTATATGGAAATAATACTGATAGTACTCAAACTGTAATTACTCCTACAAATGCAGTAAAAATAACTAAATCAGCAACAACTGAAGTAAATGAGGGTGGTAATAATGCTAATACTCAGGCTACTAATGGAGAAAAAGTAACATATACAGTTGTTATGTCAACAAAAGATTTAGCATCAGGATTTAATTTAAATGTATCTGCACTTGCACCTACAACTGCGTTAGCTCCTTTTCCTATTAGTACTTTTGTTGATTCTATAGCAGATGGATTAGAAGTTGATCAAGCTTTATCGTCTATTGCTATAACAGCAGGAACAACAAGTGTTGCACCTACTTTATCTTATGCTATTAATGCAGTAAGTGGTAAAACAGATGTAACATCAAATGCGTTTGATTTAAATCCCAATACAGACGTTACAGTTACTTTGGTAACAAGAGTAAAAGAAAAATTTGTTAAAGCTCCCGCACCAAATGTTGTTGCAGGAAATATAATAAATAATGGAAATAACAATGTAGCAAGTGCTAATACAAGTACAACAACAACTGATTTTAGATGGAAAAAAACAGATACAACTCATTTTAATAATTTTTCTGCTACTATAGCAATTACAGTTGTTGAACCTAGTGCTTCTATAACAAAAATAAAAACCTCTGCAAATACAACAGTAGCACCAGGGGATACAGTTTCTTATAGAATAAATGCTGTAACAACAGCTGGTTCTAGTACTGCCCATAATGTAACAATTACAGATATTTTACCAGAAGGAATGAGAACCACTTTTAACCCTGTAGTTGATAGTGCAGAAACTCAAGCACCAACGATAAAAACGTATGATCAAGCTCTTGGAAAAATTACATGGATTTTTAATACTATAACTCCAAATACTACAGTTACAATAAATTACAATGTAAAAGTTGATCCAAATCTTTCTTTAAAAGTTGATTCTGCTACATCAAGTTGTATTCAACTTATAAATGAAGCAAAGCTAAATTCTTTTACAGGACTTGATATTTATGATCCGTCAATAAAAGATCCTTTAGATTCACTTCTAAATTTATACAGAGAAAGAAAAATATACACGCCAACAGCTTCTTTTAAAGTTCCTGTTAGTGTTGCTGGTATAACTATTAATCCTGTTCATAATGTAACAGGAACACCTGGATCAGTTGTTGTTTTACCACATACTATTGTTTCTTGTAGTAATGCACCAATAACAATTAATACACCTGTTTCTGAAAAAGGTTGGCCATTGCTTGTTTATACAGATTTGAGTACAAAACATGATGGAAGTGTATTATCTGCTACACCAATAAATACAATAACGCCTTCTTCTCCAGGAGCACCTGTATATATTGTAATAAAAGAACAAATACCTCAAAATACACCTTCATCTGTTCTTGATAAAGTTTCTTTATCGGTTACACAAACCGTACCAGGTTTAGGATTACCTCTTACAGCTAGTATTATTGATACTGTAAATACCAGTTTAAATCCTAATATAATCGGTGGTGGAACTGGTACAGGAACCTTAAAATTAATTAAATCAGCTACAAGTATTAGTGATCCAGCTACAGGAACAAGAGCTAATCCTGGTGAAATTGTAACTTATACAATAGATTATACAAATACAGGAACTGATGATCTTACAGGAGTAGAAATAGAAGATATTACTCCAGAAGGAACTACATTGGCAAATCCATTACCAGCTTTTATTTCAGGTGCAGGAGTTGTAACTCATCCTGGTTTTGGAAATAGAGGTGCAATAAAATGGAGTGTTACAGGCAATGTACCAGCTGGTACAGGTGGACAGATTAGATTTAGTATAAAAATTGATTAGTTAAATACTAAATAAAATAAAAAATAGCTCACAGTGAGCTATTTTTTTTGACTATATTGTATAAAAAAAGAGCTATCTTTGGATAACTCTTTTTTTGTTTTGGTTTTTATCTTTTATTTCTTTCTCTATTTCTCATTATCAATCTTATAGGAGTACCAATAAAACCAAAAGACTCTCTGATTTTATTTTCCAAATATCTTTTATAACTATCTTGGAAAAGCTCATGATTATTTACAAAAAGAGTAAAAGTTGGCGGTTGTATTGTTGCCTGAGTAGAATAATAAATTTTTGGAGATCTTCCTTTATCTGTAGGAGGAGGATTAAGAGCCATTGCTTCATTAATTATTTGATTTAATAAACCAGTTGTAACTCTTCTATTATTTTCTTCTACAGAACTTTGAATTACTTCTAAAATATTGAATAATCTTTTTTTAGTTATTGCAGAAGTAAAAACAATAGGAGCATATTTTATAAAATGCAATTTTGTTCTTAAATCATCTGTATATTCATTTAAAGTTGTATTACCTTTCTCTACCAAATCCCATTTATTTACGGCTATTACACAAGCTTTTCCTTTATCTTCTGCTATTCCTGCAATTCTTTGATCTTGCTCTGTAACACCTGTAGTTGCATCAATTACAATAACAATAGCATCTGCTCTTTCCATAGATTTTATTGATCTTGCTACAGAAAATTGCTCTACACCATAATCAA
>JBBTGK010000248.1:0-6063 GCA_038060635.1 Cyanobacteriota bacterium
TGTTAAAAAAGGCCAATTTTTGTCACCCGGGGATATTAACAAAATTGTTAAAAAGATTGAAAATACAGGAAATAATAAAATTTTACTAACAGAACGTGGAACAGTTTTTGGATACAATAATTTAGTTTCTGATTTTATTGGGACTATTAGTGGCTTCTCTGTTTTAATGACATTTTTTCCTTTTTATTTACTTTTATTATTTCTTTTCTTTCCCTTATTAATTGATGAGTTTAACGATCCATTATCTGAATGATTTTTCATCTGAGAAGGTTCTAAAGAAAAAATAGTA
This sequence comes from Cyanobacteriota bacterium, assembly GCA_038060635.1. Lineage (GTDB taxonomy): Bacteria > Cyanobacteriota > Sericytochromatia > UBA7694 > JACMQJ01 > JBBTGK01. The sequence continues at coordinate 290 of JBBTGK010000248.1, forward strand.
TCTTCTCCTATTTTACCAACGTAATTTCCATTTCTAAGAGCTGGTTCAATTCTATCTGCTCTTAATTTATTGTCAAAAAGTAATTTATTAAGATTCTTTGCAATTTCTTTTGTCTTTTTTAAAGAATCAGCTGATTTTATTTCAATAACTTTTTCATCATTTATTGTAACGTAAGCTTCTTTTGCTGTTCCGATAAACCCTATAGAAGGTTCTAGCTTGCTTTTAGCTTGAGTTGGTGTACTCACTAAAGATGCAACCGCAACGCCCAAAATAATTTTTTTTATATTTCCCATCTATTCCTACTCCTACTTTTTAAGTTAATTAATCACACTTTTAAAGTTAAATGTATCACAGACACCAAACACCACAAAAAGGTATTATTGTAAGATACATCACAAAAAGTAACTTTGACAAGACTACATAACATAAATTTAAAGAACAGTTAACAATTTCTAATTATTTTTTTTGTTACTATAGTGATCATTAGTTATTTGTTTTTAATTCTTTTTTAATAAAAAATAATACTTCATTATTTTAAGAATTAAGTCATTGAGAAAGTTATAGGTTATATGGAATACAAATCATTGCCTTTATATCAAAGAATAACGTCAATAAATGATGGAATAAGATCCTCTTTAATGAGTTTACCCGATTTTAAAAAACACGAAGTTTTAGAAAATCAAAAACTACTTGTTGGAAGAAGTACTTCTGGAGAAAAGCATATTAGTTCTGATTTTGATTTTGTTGTTTTTAATAAAACTGGTTTTAATTGGAAAGAACAAAAAAATAAAGATGATGTATTACTTGCATGTAAAGTTCTTTTTAAAACATCTACAGAAAGCTTAAAAAAAGACATCGAAGCTGAATTATTTAAATTTCATTCTATACAATCTGTAAGAAAAATGCTTATTTTATTAAACACTCAAGATATTATTACCTCCGAATATTTGCCTATCTTTTTTATAAAAAATTATGATTTGTTTTTAAATTTTCCACCTTACATGTCAGAAAAAATGAATTCCGATAAATGTAATGCTTGTGGAACAGTTGCTTCAAAAATAGAGCCTTGGTTTTATCATGAATCAACCTCAGAACTTCTGCCTCTCGATGAATATGCCGATGATTTTTCTTATTTTGGAATGTGATCTACATCAAGATCTTTAAGAAAAATTATAATAAATTTAACCTTAAATAAAGAATCTTAACGTAAAATACAATGATGTTATGTTACAATGCTCTAAAATTCGGTTGCAAAAACTATGGTTGATGCGTACTCTATTTTTGCCAGTGTTATCATTGGCTTAGTAGTTGGGTTTAATTTAGATAAATTTTTTAATACAAGTCCAGTCTTGATGTTATTATTTGTATTTTTGGGTATAGCCACAAGTATATATAACATTTTGAGGAAGACTAAGTAACTTAAAAGGAGTTATAAGGTGTTTCAGATAGCAAGTAGTGAAGTAGGACACGGAGCAAGTGGTGCTACTCATGGTGCTGCGGAACATGGTTTGGGAGTCGTACCTGAACATTTCAAACTAGACGTAGGTGGTTTTTTTGTAAATGCAGATACTGTTGTAGCGACATGGATATCAATGGCTGTAGCTATTGTTGTTGTGTTAGTTCTTACAAAGTCTCTTCAAAGAAAACCTGATGGTAAACAAACCGTAGCTGAGTCTGTTGTTGAATTTATAGAAGGTCTATTAAAAGACGAAATGGGGAATATTAATGTTTTTCCTTATGTTCCTTTTATTGGCTCTTTGTTCTTGTTCGTTCTTTTCTCAAACTGGATAGGTATTTTACCTTGGAGACTTCTTCATTTAGCTGGTGTACCACTTGAAATAGCATCGCCTACAAACGATCTTAATACAACTGGTGGATTAGCACTTATATCTGTTATGTCTTATTTTTATTTCGGGATAAAGAAAAAAGGGTTGAGTTATTTTAAACATTATATAACACCACATCCTGCATTTTTCTTTTTCAACGCTTTGGAAGATTTCACAAGACCTCTTTCTTTAGCATTCCGTCTTTTTGGTAACATAATAGGTGGAGAGATATTACTTGGAATATTGTTATTTTTAGTTCCTTGGTTTATACCTCTTCCAATATTTGCATTTGAAGTTTTCGTCGGTTTTATACAAGCATTTGTTTTTGCAGTGTTAACAACCTCTTATATAGGAGCGGGTGTTACAGAACATCATCATGATGATCATGCACATGAAGGTGCACATTAGTTTTAAACTAAAAAATATAGTAATAGTTATTATTTAAATTGTTAAATGGAGAATAAAATAATGGTAGTTGAATTATTCGCAAACTCTGCATTAGGAGCAGGTTTATCAATCGGTTTAGGTTCAATCGGTGTTGGTATTGGTATTGGTGTTGCATCAAGTAAAGCTATGGAAGGTATCGCAAGACAACCTGAAGCAGCTGGTATAATCAGACAAAATTTAATTTTATCAATAGTTTTCATGGAAGCTGTTGCTATTTATTGTCTAGTTGTTTCTTTGATCTTGTTATTTGCTAACCCATTACCAGCTCAAATGAATAAAGAATTTCCTGAAGCAGGAAAAAATCCAGTAGCTGTACAACAAGCTCACTAATTAGTAGAATCTAAGAAGGGCAACTCTTTTGGGTTGCCTTTTTTGTTACCTTAAAAATGAAATTCAAAAAACTTTTATCTACAATTTTTTTATTAATAATTTTAGTATCTTGCTCTTCAAATAAAGAGAATTATCTTGATGCAAAAGTAATTAGAATAATCTCTAATGTTACTATGCAAGATGAAAAAGCAAATGTTCAAAATAGAATTACTAAAATAGAAATTGAATTATCAACAGGAGAAAGAGTTGTTATAAATCAAGAATCTAATTCACAAAGAGCTATAGGAACACCAGAAGAAGGTGATAATGTAGTTTTATCTGAACAGATAGTTGATGAAAATAAAACTGCATATCAAATAATTGATATGCAACGAAGCGGAAATACTTGGTTTGCTATAATCTTTTTTGTCATAGTAATGTCTGTTACAGGCGGAGTTAGAGGACTTGTCTTTTTTCTAATTTTAGCTTTTATCTTTTTATTACTAATATATGTAATTTTGCCTCTTATTTCTTTTGGAATTAGCCCTGTTATTTTAACTTTATTGCTTTCTTTATTTATAAGTTGGATAATTAATTTTTTAATACAAAACAATACAAAAAAAGTAAAACTTTCAATTATATCTAATTTTTCAAGTTTAATTGTTATTACTTTGTTTTCTTACATTTTTGCAAAATTTGGTTCTTTTGGTTCTTTTCTTACAAAAGAAATGACTAGTACAATAATACAAAAAATAACTCCTGCTAGTTTTATTGCGTCTTCAATTATATTAACTTCTTTGGGTGGAATCATAAATGTTTCTACTTCTACCCTAAATTTGGCAAATGAAGTAAATAAAAATTTTCCTAATGCCGATAGTAATAAATTAATTTTGAATATGATTAAATATTCCAGACAGGCTGTTTTTATGAATTTTTTGTTTATATTTACTATCTATTTAGGTTTAGCAATGCCTGTTATGGCTTATAAATATGATGTATTAACTCTCAATTCTTTTATAAATACAGATATAATTTCTTTTTATCTAATTGCTGTTTCTATTGGTGGTTTAGGTATAATATCATCTAGTCTTATCACATCTGTTTTAAGTGCTAATTTTATTATTAATACTAGAAAAAAATAGTGAATAAAAAAGAACTTACAGAAAAAATAAAAGAATATTCAAAAGAAAAAGGTTTTGAACTTGTAGGTATAACTGACTCAAAAAAAGTTGAAGATATTTCCTTTTATAACTCTTGGATAGAATCTGGTTTTGCAGGTGATATGGATTATTTAAAAAGAAATATTGAAAAAAGAGAAAATCCTGAATTACTTTTTCCTAATACAAAAACTATTATTTGTTTTGGGTATAACTATTTTACAGATTACAAACCAACAAAATTAAAAGTAGCAAAATATGCTTTAAATAATGATTATCATGATTTTCTAAAAAAAAAATCTCTGAAGTCTTTGAATATATAAAAACCTTACAAATAAATGTTAATGGAAGAGCTTATGTTGATACGGCTCCAGTATTAGAGCGTTCTTTAGCTGTAAGATCTGGTTTGGGTTGGATTGGTAAAAATACCATGTTAATAAATAATCAAAAAGGTTCTTATTTTTTATTAGGAGAACTTTTTTTAGATATTGAACTTGAATATGATTTACCTTTTGAAAAAAATCTTTGTGGTTCTTGTAATCGTTGTATGGAAGCTTGTCCAACTAATGCCATAATTTCTGAAGGTGTTATTGATGCCAATAAATGTATTTCATATTTTACAATAGAATCAAAAACAGAAATTCCTGAAGCCCTTTCTGATAAAACCGAAAACTATATTTTGGGTTGTGATATTTGCCAAGATGTTTGTCCATGGAATAAAAAATTCTCTTTTTTAACGACTGATGATAATTTTAAAATTAGACCTTTTTTAGAAAATGCTGAACTTGATGATTTTTTATCACTTGACCAAGATAATTTTTCAAAAAATTTTAAAAACAGTCCAATTAAAAGAGCTAAATTAAGAGGTTTTTTGAGAAATGTTATCTCTGTTATTTCTGCTAGTAAAGATAAAAAGTTTATTTCTATTTTAGAAGAATTTTTAAATCATGAAGATGAATTAATAAGAGAACAAGCTAGAATTAGCATCAAGATAATAAATGGGATAACATCCTGAACACGGATTGCAAGGATTTCACAGATTGCACGGATTTCATAGATAATAGAGTATTTATATTATCCGTGGAATCCTTTAATCCGTTTTTAAATCCGTGATTCTGTCTTTTATTTATTTCTTCTGTTCCAACATATCTTTTTTAGTAAACTCGCCATTTTGTCCCCATAATTCTCCAAATCTACCAAACTTAAATCCTAAAGAAATATAAGGTCCTTGATAATATCCATTTGTATTATTGATAATATCTTTTGCATCATTACTTATATTAGTAAAATCACCAAATCTATAACCAATACCGATTCTTAAATCTTTTATAGGATAATAACCTAATTCAGATACAAATTGTTTTTGAACATCACTTCCTTTATCAAATAAAACTCTAAACTCTCCTGCTACATCAAAGTTGTATGCAAACTTATAAGTAACTCTTGTAAGCCCTAAAACTATAAGACCAAAAGGAGCTTGAGCTTTTGTAGAATTAGTTACTATAGGAGTACTTACTGTTGTTGCAGGTATATCTGCTGCTGTTTTTAAAGCCTGAGTTGTTACATTTTTCTGTGTTTCAAAATCAACTTTTTTATCATCCTTATTAACAATAGTAAGGAAAGGTGATTTTACAGCAAGTTTTGTACTTATTTCCCAATCGCTAGAAGGATTTATAAAAGAATCCCAAGAGAATTCATTTGTATAAATATTTTCTATAACAAAATTTTCAGCAACTTTATTTCTTAATTCATATTTGAAAATAGAGTTAAAGAAATCATTTGCTAAAGGTCTATATGCTAAACCAACTAAACCAGATGAAGAAACTTTTCTTTGATCATCGTTAGATGAAGTGTACATATATCTTCCAAAAAGACTAAAGTCATCTCCTATTGCACCTGCACTATTTAATGAAGCTAATAAAGTTCCTGATTTTCCATCTTTCCAATCAAGTTTTGCAGAAGATCTAACACCAATATCTTTTGGATACCATTCTAAAGCAGATGAATAAGCATTGTAATCTTGATCTACGTTTTT
>JBBTGK010000249.1:0-11991 GCA_038060635.1 Cyanobacteriota bacterium
CTTGTTAAAATATTTTTAATTTACTTGCAAAATAAAAATAAAAATAATAGAATATAAGAAATCAATTTAAGAAGGAAAAATATGTTTGGAAATATTCTAAGTAAATTTACATCCCCAAAAGTTAAAGCTGATAAATTTGTTCAAACTTTTGCTAATGTTACAAGCGAAAATAAAAATGTTAGACAACAAGTAGTTAGAGAAGCTTTTAAGGAAAAAGAAGTTGAAGCAGATTTTTCTACTCTTTTTCAAGCACCTAAAAAAATCCCAGGACCTCCACCTCCACCCCCTCAACAAGATTTTGTTCCAGAAGAATATTTTAAAAATGTCTTTGATCCTTTTTCAAAAAGAATTAAAGAAGAACTAGGTAAACATCAAAGAGAAATAAGAGTTAATATTAACCCTCGTATAAATATTTGTACTATTTTAATAATATTTAAAGGAAGAGAAGAGTATCAATATATTCTTCAAGTAAAAGCTGGTAAAACAGAACAAACTTCTCGAATAATTGTAAAAGAATCTGGTGCAAGAGGTGGTAATGATGAAAGAGCTACATTAACAGGTTTGAGTGTTGATAAAGTTACCCTAAATAGTTTATTAACAGATTTTTTGGCTGGTTATAAAAGACATATAAGTAGAATGGGTTGGGGTTAATAAATTTTTTGCTTCTGTAGTAGAATAAAAAAATTAAGAGTTTAAACCACAGATTTATACAAATTCAACAGATAATTTACAGATTTTATAATAATAATTTGTAGTTAGTTTGTTTAATCTTCTTAATCTTTAGTTTAAAATATCCTATATTTATTTATCACATAAAAATGGATAGTATTGATTTTTTTACTTGCAAAATAAAAATAAAAATAATAGAATGTAATAAATAAATCTAAGAAGGAAAAGTATGTTTGAAAATATTTTCAATAAATTTAAAGAGCCAAAGGTTATGGCTGATAAGTTTGTAAAAACTTTTACAACAGTTACAGGTGAATATAAAGATATAAAAAAAGAAGTAAATAAAGAAAAACAAGTTGAATCTGCTTTTTTTAATCTTTTTAGATCTACTCCTAAAGTGAATATGCCACCACCTCCCCCAAAAGATTTTGATACTACAGAATATTTTAGATTATCATTTGAACCTTTTTCAAAAAGAGTAAAAGAAGAACTTTCTAAACACCAAAGAGAAGTAAGAGTAAATATAAATCCTCTTATAAATATTTCAACACTTTTAATAATGTTTAAAGGAAGAGAAGAATATCAATATATTATTCAAATTAAAGCTGGTAAAACAGAACAAACTTCGAAAATAATCGTGAAAGAAACAGGTGTTAGAGGTGGTCATGATGAAAGAAGTTCTTTAACGGGTTTGAAACCAAGCCAAGTACCTACTATTGAGTTATTAACCGATTTTTTAGAAGGGTATAAAAGACATTTGGATAGAAAAGGTTGGTCTTAAAATATTTATTCCAAAATATTTTCTAATCCATAGATATAACCATTTAATTCTAAAGATTTTTTTATAGCTAAAATTACACCATCCATATAAGCCGTTCTGTTTATAGTTTGGTGTTTTATTACAAATACTTGTCCTGTTCCACCAAAAAGAACTTCTTGTGTTGCTACAAAACCAGGCATTCTTATGCTATGTATATTTATATTATTAATATGTCCGCCTCTTACATTTTCTACAGTTTCAAAAGATTCGGGTAAATTAAAATTAAATTTATTATTATTCTTAGAAATCATTTCTGCTGTTTTTATTGCTGTTCCTGAAGGTGAATCTTTCTTTTTTTCATGATGCATTTCTATTATTTCTACATTATCGAAATATTTACCTGCTTTTTCAGAAAACATCATCATTAAAACCGCTCCTATTGAAAAATTTGGAATTATAAGAGTAGTAAGGTTTTTTTCTTCAGTAATTTTTTTTATTTTATCTAATTGTTCATAAGAAAAACCAGTAGTTCCTGTAATGCAATTAATACCACTCTCTAAGGTTTTTATTATTATTTGATAAGATGGATCTGAATTTGTTACATCCAAAACTAAATCAGGTTTTGTTTCATTTAATAATTTCTCAAAGTCATTTCTTACTTTAATTCCTATTTCTTTACCAATTGTAACTGTTCCAATATCTTCTCCAATACCTGTTTTATTACCAAGTACACCAACTAGGGTTAAATTTTTATCAGCTAAAATAGTTCTAACTATTTCTACTCCCATTTTACCCATTGCACCAGTAACTATTATTTTTGTCATTTTAAAATAAATCTTCAATAAAAATATATTCTATGTATTTTATTCTAAAATTGAGATAAAATACAAGGAATTATTAAATATACTAAAACAAAATATGACTAACAAAAAAACAAATTTTTATAAACATCATAAAAATAAACCATACCGATATATAGGTATAGCAAGACATTCTGAAACTCTTGAGGAGCTTGTTTTATATGAAACTTTATACGAAAACGATTTAGGTAAACTTTGGGTAAGACCAAAAGAAATGTTTTTTGAAAAAGTAGACGTAAATGGAAAGCAAATAGAAAGATTTAGACCTATAGAATTTAAAATTGAAATATACAAAAAATTAACTGAAGATAAAAAATCTTTGATTATGGAACTTGCAAAAAATACTTTGGGGTATTTTGATCTCAAAAAATTTGAGTCTAAATTAGAAAATCATAAAAATTTTCTTTTTTTATTTGCTTATGATGAAAAAAAACCTGTAGGTTTTAAAATTGGTTATGCTCAAGATGATTCTGTTTTTTACTCTTGGATGGGTGGAGTAGAAGAAAAATATCGAGTTTTAGGTATTGCATCAAAGCTTATGGGTTTACAACATGATTATTGTAAAGAAAAAGGATTTAAATTAATAGAAACAAGAACTCTAAATAAATTTTCAGGTATGTTATCATTAAATTTAAAAAATGGTTTTGAAATTGTAGGTACTTTTTTAGATTATAAAAATCAAGTAAAAATAATTATGCAAAAAAAACTTTAATTTAAAATGATATTTATTATTTTACTAGAGATGTTTTATAAAAGGTCTTTATACTTGAAAAAAATTATACTGCAAATAAACAAGGGACTAAAGCACCCTTGTTCAGGACACTTGATTATACATAAAATATCTCTACATTTAAACAGGATAAAAATATTTAATGTTTGATAAATATTTTACCGAATCTATAAATGGTTATGTTCCTGATAACTTAATATATCAAAGATTAAATACAAATCTAAAACATCCTCCCATAAAATCGATATTTAATGTAGTTTCATTATTTTTAGATATTTCTGGCTTTACTGCGTTAACTGAAAAACTAGCATTGGAAGATTCTGAAGGAATTGAAAAAATAAAAAATATCTTAAATGAATATTTTGGAAAACTAATAGAACTAATAGAATTTTATGAAGGTGATATTATTAAATTTGCTGGTGATGCTATTTTAGTAATATGGAATCAAGATGTAATATCAGAAGAAATAGAAAGTATATTGATTAAAACAATCAGATTGTCATTTGAAATACAAAAAATATTTGCTTTAAATGATTCAATTTTTAAATTATCTGCAAAAATTGGTATTGGTTATGGAGAAATAAGTTTTTATACTTTGGGGGGGTTTGATAATCAATTTGAAACATTAATTTCAGGAGCTGGTATAGTTTCTTGTACAAAAGCTGAAACATTAGCTAATCCTAATGAAATAGTAATAGATCTTCCAAAAATTTCTATAGATTTATCATTAGAACTAGAAAATATTAAAGATAATTTTTATAAAATAAAAGCTATTAATAAAATAAATGAAATGAAAAACTTTAATTTATTAAAATATTTAATAGAAAAAATTGAACCTGAAAAAATAAATAATATTATTTGGAATTATCTTCCTGTTTCCGTAAAATCAAAGCTAGAAGCTAATCAAAGTTATTGGTTAGCAGAACTTAGAAATGTTTCAGTAATTTTTTTAAATATACCTTGTTTAAGCAAAGAAATAGATATAAATATAAAACAAAAAATCGTTTTTAATATTCAAAAAGAACTAAAAAAATACGAAGGTGTCATAAATAAAATAAGTACTGATGAAAAAGGAGCATCTCTTTTAATAGTTTTTGGTTTGCCTCCTTTTTATCATGAAGATGATTCTTATAGATCTGTTCAATTTTCATTATGGTTAAAAAACTTTTTTGAAGAAGAACAGATTTCTTTTTATTTAGGAATAACCACTGGTAAAGTTTTTTGTGGTGAAATTGGAAATGAAACTAGACAAGAATATTCTATAATAGGCGATTCTGTTAATTTATCTGCTAGATTAATGAATTTAGCTAAAGAAACAATTATTTGTGATATAACAACGTATAATAATTCTCAAGAAAAAATAGAGTTTAATATTTTAGAAAGTGTTTCGTTAAAAGGTAAAATAGGTTTTTTTGAAATATATTCGCCAATAAAAGAAAAAGGTAAAGATGATATTTATGAATTTGATTCTGATGTTTTTGGTAGAAATTTAGAAAAAAATATTCTAAAAGAAGCTATTAATGATTTATTAAAAAATAAAACTAACATAAATATCTTAATTCAAGGTGAAGCAGGAATTGGTAAATCTAAACTTATTTCATATTTTATGAATCTTGCAAAAAAGATTAATATTTTATTATACCTAGTATCAGGAGATTCAATAGAAAAAAATACTCCTTATCATTCATTAAAATCCATTTTTAAAGATATTTTTGATATTAAAGAACTAAAAGATAAAATAAAAATACAAGCGAAAATAAAATTATTTTTTGAAGATAATAATATTTCTATAAAATTTTTACCTCTTTTAAACATAGTTTTAGATTTAACTTTTCCAGAAAATGATAGCACAACTCACATGTTAGGAGAAATAAGAGCTTTTAATATAAATAAATTATTAAGTAAAATAATTTTTACTAAAATAGAAAAAAAAGCTTTTATTTTAGTTGTTGAAGATGTTAATTTAATTGATTCTTTTTCTTGGAAAGTAATATTAACCTTAAAAAATCAAATATCATCTTTAATGTTAGTAATAACATCAAGAGTAAATAAAAACGAATCATATAATAATGTAGATAAACTTATTTCAGACAAAATACCTGATGAATACTTTAATATTGCAAAAAAAGAACAAACTAAAATACTTAACCTTGATTTTTTACAATTTGAAGATATTATAAATCTAATAAAAAAAAGATTAAATAACGAAAATATAGCTCAGAATATTTTAAAATTTATAATGGACAAATCAAATGGACATCCTTTATTTAGCGAAGCTTTAATTGATTCATTGTTAGAAAAAAATTTAATTAAACTAGATAATAAGACTTACGTTTTTGTTAATAATAATTATGAGGAAATAGATATTCCTAATACTATAGAAGGAGTGCTAACTGAAAAAATAGATAGATTAACTCAATCTCAACAACTTATATTAAAAATTTCTGGAATTATGGGAAAATCATTTAAATATAAATGTTTAGAAAATATTTACCCTATTTCTGATGAAAAAGAAAATTTAATTTTTGATTTAGTACAATTAGAAAAACAAGAAATAGTATCAGTAGAAAGCCCTTTCCCTGAATTAATTTATACTTTTAATCATAGTCTTATTTATGAAGTTATTTATAACATGATGCTTAATGAACAAAGAAAAATTATTCATAAAAATATTGCACTTTGGTATGAAACAAATTATATTGATAATTTAGATTCTTTTTATCCTGTAATACTTTATCATTGGTTAAATAGTGAAGATAATCTTAAAATAGCTACTTACTCAATAAAAATAGGTGAGAAATATATAAATAATGGTTCTTATAAAGAATGTATTGAGTATTTAGACAATGCCATTAAAATAATAAAAGAAAATAATTTAATTGAACGTTTTAATTTCCCATATATTCAAAGATTATTAGGTGAAGCGTATTATGGTTTGGGCGATTCTTATAAAAGTTTAGAAATTTTAGAAAAAGCTGTTAGTGGTTTTGGTTTTCCTATTCCAAATAAAAAAAATGAAAATAAAGAACTTTTTAAATCAATTTTAAAACAGTTTTTTCATAGAATTGGTTTTTATTCTAAAATAGTTATAGATGATTCAAATTCAGAAAAAAATATAAAATTAAAAGATAAAAAATATAAAATATTAGAATCTGCTAAAGCTTATGAAAGATTAGGGCAAATATATTATTTACTTTCCAAAAAAAATATTTCTTTTTATTGCTCTCTTTTTATTCTTAATTTAATGGAGGAAATAGGACAAGAACCTCAATTAGTAAGAGCTTATACGAATTTAAGTTTGACTTTTAATTATTTAAAATTAAATTTTTTATCAAATATTTATAAAAATAAAGCTTTGGAAAGTATAAAAAACTCAAATCATTTACCTTCTATTGCTTGGTTCTATCAAATAACAGGATTAATTTCTATAGGTAAAGGTAATTTATTAGAAGCTGAAAAATATTTAACTAAAGCTATAGAAAAATATGAGCAATTTGGCGATATTCGTCATAAAAATGAAACATTAGGTTTACTTTCTTTTACAAAATATTTTTTAGGAAAATATGATGATTCTATTTTATTATCAAATGAATCATTAAACATGGCAAGTAAAAGAGGTGATAAAGAGTTAGAAGTTAGAGGAATATTAGCTCTTTTTAGAAACTATCTTATTATTTGGAAAAAAGAGCAGTTAGATTTTTTATACGATAAAGTTCTTTCTTTTATTAACAATGAAAATATTAATGAGTTATTAAGATTACAATCAATAGTAAATATAGCTATTTTTAATTTAAAAACAAAGAATTATCCAAAATGTTATGAATATCTAATAAAAATAAATGAACTAATGAAATCTTTTAGTGTTGTTTCTTTTTTGCAAACCGAAATATTTTTTTTATTGAGCGAAATAACCTTAGAACTTATTGAACATGATTTTGAAAAAAATAAAGTAATTGAAATTTCAGATGAAATACTTATTCATTTTAAAAAATTTTCAGACGTATTTTTTGTTTCTAAAGCAAGATTTTTAATTTACTCAAATATGATTGATTATTTTAAGAAAAAAACTAATTCAAAAAAACTTTTTTTAGCTTTAAAAATAGCAGAAAAGAATTTTATGATTTTTGACCAAGCATTAGCTTGTTATTACCTAGAAAAGTTTTTTAATAAAAGTTTATCTAATAAATCAAATATATTATTTGAATCCATAAATGCTAAACTAAAAAGATAACAGTTAGATGAAATGATTCACCTAACTAAAATCCTCTATTTTATATTATTAACTTAAATTTTCTTTTGAAATCAATTCAAATGATTTTTCTATAGCAGATACAGTTTTATTAATATCATCATCTGTATGAGCATAAGAAATGAAAAATGCTTCAAACTGAGAAGGTGGTAAATAAATACCTTGATCAATCATACTCCAAAAATATTTATTAAATTGTTCGATATTTGAGGTTTTTGCCAAATCATAATTAAAAACAGGTTGGTCTGTAAAAAATACACACATCATAGAACCTACTCCTGTAAGGCATACAGGAATATTATATTTTGTAGAAGCCATTTCTACTCCTTGTGCAATTTTTTTTGATTTTTTATCAAGTTCAGGATAAATAACATCTTTATTAGCAATAAGTTCTTTTAATTGTGCTATTCCTGCTGACATTGCCAAAGGATTTCCACTTAAAGTACCAGCTTGATAAATATTACCAGATGGAGCAATATGTTTCATTATTTCTTTTTTACCACCATAAGCACCAACTGGTAAACCACCACCAATTATTTTCCCTAAACAAGTTAAATCTGGTTTTATTTTATATAATTCTTGAGCTCCACCAAAAGAAACTCTAAAACCTGTCATAACTTCATCAAAAATTAATAAAGTATCATATTTATCACATAATTCTCTTATTTTTTCCAAATAACCTTCAAGAGGCATTACAACACCCATATTTCCAACTACAGGTTCTATTATTACACAAGCAATATCATAAGGATAAGTTTCAAAAATTTCTTCGAGTTCTGGAATATTATTAAATGAAGCTGTCAAAGTATCTTTAGCAACACTTTCAGTAACTCCTGGAGAATCAGGTATTCCTAAAGTTGCAACTCCTGACCCTGCTTGAACAAGAAGCATATCTCCATGACCATGATAACAACCCTTAAATTTTATTATTTTATTTTTTTTAGTATAACCTCTTGCAAGTCTAATTGCACTCATTGTTGCTTCAGTTCCAGAGCTTACCATTCTTACCATTTCTATATTTGGCATTGAAGTTGTAATAAGTTCTGCCATTTCTACTTCTAATCTTGACGGTGTTCCAAAACTAGTTCCTATTTTTATTTGTTTTTCTACTGCTTTTACTATTGAAGGATGAGTATGTCCCAATATCATTGGCCCCCAAGAACCAATATAATCTATAAATTCATTTCCATCTTCATCAAAAAGTTTAGAGCCTTCAGCTCTATTCATAAAAATTGGATTTCCACCAACTGATTTAAAAGCTCTAACTGGACTATTAACACCACCTGGAATTATATCTATTGCTTTTGAGAAAAGTTCTTTAGAAACTTCATTTTTCATTTTTTATATACCTAAAAAAAATTACAATCTAAATTTTATCAAACTTATGAGTTAGTGAGAAGTTTAAAGAACTTTCTGTTAATATTTAGATGTCGATTTTTAATCATTTTTTACTAAAAAAATTACCATCTATAAAAAAATAATGATAATATTATATAAAATGCTTATGAGGAAATTATGTCAAAACTAAAAATTGCAAACCTATATCTCTTTATTGCGGTTATAGTTGTATCGTTATTTTTTATGTTTGATTCTTATATATATATTGAACCAGGTAATGTTGGGGTATATATAAATAAAGTCTCTGGTAAAATAAGTGAAGAGCCTGTTCATGCTGGTTATTCTTTTAAATTACCATTTTTTCAACAAATTGTTCCTTATCCCTATCACATGCAAACTTTAGTTTTAACACACGATATAGAAGAAGGAAGCCCTGAAAACGAAGAAATAAATATAAACTCTGTAGAAGGTCAGCCTCTTAGTTGTGATGTTTCATTATCTTTTACTTTGAAACCTTCTAAAGTTCCATTTCTTTATACATCTTTTAGACAAAATATACACAGTATTACTCATGGATTTGTTAAACAAACAATTAGACAATCTATGCAAGAAATTATTGGTAAAATGTCTGTAGCTGATTTTTTGGGAAAAAGCAAAGCTGAAGCAGTTGAAAAAATAGAACAAGATTTAAGAACTAGACTTACTCAATATGGTTTTGAAATAAAACAATTTACCATTAATTGGATAAGACCTCCTAAAGCTGTAATTGAAGCTATTTCTCAAAAAAATATAATGGAACAAGAAGCTCTTAGAGCTCAAAATGAATTGGTTAAATATCAATATGAAGCTCAACAAAAAGTTGAAAGAGCAAAAGGAAAAGCAAAAGCTATTTTATTAGAAGCTCAATCTCAAGCACAAGCAAACCAAATTCTTACTAGCTCAATAAGTGATACTCTTGTAAAATATAAATCAGTTGAGAAATGGGATGGTTTTTTACCATCAGTAAGTACTTCTAAAAGTTCAAGCACAAATACTCTTTTAAATATAAATCTTCCTGAAAAAGTACTTGAAGAACAAACCGAAGCTAAGAAGAAAAAATAAAAAGTGGATAGTTGGAATTTTTTAGTAACAAAAGATCTTTCAGGTTTTGATAATATGGAGAAAGATCTTTTTTTATTGGATGAATTTATAAAGTCTGATTTATCTCCTATTTTAAGATTTTATTCTTGGAAAAAACCAACTATTTCATTAGGTAGAAGTCAAGATTTTTCAGAAATAAATTTAGAATATTGTAAAAACAATAATATTGATGTGGTAAAAAGACCTACAGGTGGTAAAGCTGTTTTTCATCAAGGCGAATTCACTTATAGCTTTATTTCTTCTAAAAAATATGGTATGCCAGAAAAAATCTTTGATTCGTATTTAAAAATAAGTAAGGCTATTATTTTAGGCTTACAAAATCTAAAAAAAATAGATATTTCTATTGGAGAACATGAAACAACGAAGTACTATAATTCTTCTTTTTGTTTTGGCTCTTCTTCTGTTTCAGATTTAAATTATTATGGAAATAAATTTGTTGGAAGCTCTCAATTAAGAAAAGGAAATGCTTTATTACAACATGGCTCTATATTAATAAACCAAGATTTTACTTTATTAGATAAAATTTTTTTTAAAAAAATAAATATCGAAGAACAAATTAATTTAGCTGATATTTTAGGTTTTAAACCAACTTTTGAAGAAATACAAATTGCTCTTTTAAAAGGATTTTCAGATTTTTTTGAAATTAATTTTAAAAAGATTTATTAAAAATTTTATTAAAAATTAGATTTAGTTGAAATATTAAACACAAAAGAAGCTTTTTATCTACTTTTTAAAAAACTAGCTGAAATTTTAAATTATTGGAGAAAAATTATATGTTTGAGTTTTATTTTTTTATTTAATAATATAAAAAAAATATTAAGAAAATATTAAAATGCCAATAATTATTAAAATTTTTAAAGACTATTAAATTATATTGTGTTACATTTTTTTATTATGATTAGTTTTCATTATATAAAAATGTTAAAGCATTTTTTTTGTTTTAAAAGTTAATTGAGGTATTCATTTTGATTACATTATTAAAAAACTTTTTTAATAAGTTGGAAGAAGAAGAAGAGCTTGAAAAAAGGTTTTTTAGGTATATTTCTTTTTATTTATCAGTATCATGTTTTTTTGCTTTATTACTAAATTTATTTTTGGGTTTAGGTTTGGTAATGTATTTATTACCTATTATCTCTACATTATTTTTTTCTATTTGTTTTTATTATTCTAAATATCCTAAAAATTTTATATTTGTTAGAAATATCTTTCTTATTGGATTTGTAATTTTACTAGATTTTTTTTACTTTTTTAATGGTGGACTAGATAGCTCTATAATTTATATTTTTATCGTTGCTTTTTTATTGATAAGCTTATTTTTAAAAAGAAAAGAAACCTCTCAAATATTAGCTTTTGCTTTTTACTCGTTAGATTTATTTTTTCTATTTTACTTAGAAAAAAAATTCCCTAATTTAGTAACTCATTATCAAAGTATTGAAGTAAAAGAAATAGATTTAATCTCTTCATTTATTATTATTTCTTTTTTTATATCTATAATCATAAATTTATTTAAATTAACCTACGAAAAATTATTAACTGATATTGATAAAAAAAATAAGGCTTTAATATATGAAAAAGAAAAAGCTCAAGAAGCTAATAATGCTAAAAAAGATTTTTTATCTATCATGACTCATGAAATAAGAACTCCTCTTAATGCAATAATTTCAATATCCTCTCTTTTACAACACTCGAATCAAAAAAAAGATGAACATCTATTAAAAACACTAAAAAATTCTTCTGAAAATCTTTTATCCCTAGTATCTGATATTTTAGATTTTAGTAAAATAGAAGAAGGTGAAATTAAACTGGAAGAAATAGATTTTAATATCAAAGACACTATTCAAAATATTGCAGATATTCATAATTTACACGCTAAAGAAAGAAATAATAGTATAAATATTGTTTTTACTAATTTTACTAATTTTAATTTTTGTGGTGATTCTTTAAGATTAACTCAAATAATAACAAATTTACTTTCTAATGCAATCAAATTTACTAAAGATGGAATGATAACTATAAAAATAATATTTTTAGAAGATAACTATAAAAATAATACTAGTAAAATATATTTTGAAATAAAAGATAATGGAGTTGGTATAGAAGAAGAAAATCAAATCAATATTTTTGAAAAATTTACTCAAGAAAATACGAGTATAACAAGAAAATATGGGGGTTCTGGTTTAGGTTTATCAATAACAAAAAATTTACTTAATCTTATGAATAGTGAAATAAAACTAGAAAGTGAAAT
>JBBTGK010000250.1:0-6214 GCA_038060635.1 Cyanobacteriota bacterium
TGAAATAAATAATAATTCAAATGAAAAAATACAATCTAAAGATGAGCATTTTGAAGAAGTATATAACAGTGGGTTATATTATATCCATGAGTTTGCTGAAAAACCTGAAAATAAAGAAAACCTAAAAATAGCTTTGAATTTTTTTGCTGAAGCAACAACAATAAAAAAATCTAAAGCAGAGCCTTACTACTTTTTGGCATATATCTGCTACTTAGTTAATGATATTCCTTTGGCTGAAGAATATTTTAAAATTTCTTCTTATCTAAAGCCTGATCAAAAAAATTTAATGTCGTTAGGACGTAAAATTTCTAGTATGAAATATTCAAGAGGATAATAAAAATGAGTGGAATAAGCGGAATTAGATTTAATACTAATCAAGTTACTTATAATCCTAAACCTAAAACTGAAAGTGGTTTATCTATTCAAAAAACAGTTCCTGTTTCTACAATTAAAGCTGATATTAATGCAATTAAAACAGGTGAAACTAGTTATGCTAAGTATAGAGGTGAAGGACTTAGTAAGGAAAATATTATTGAGATTTTAAAAAAAGCTGATCCTAAAGCAAAAGTAGAAGAAATAGGATTAAAAATAGATGCATTAGAAACTAAATATAATGCAAAAATTTCAGGTTTAAAATCTGATTTAATTGGTATTCCTAAACCCTCTAAAGCATTAACTCCACCTCCAAAAATTTCATCTATTTCATCTCAATCAGTTGTTGAGTCTAGTACCATCCAAACGCTGAAAAAGGTTTCAGAACATCAAGTTTTAAATTTAGAGAAAGGGAATACATCTGTTACTGAAAGTTCTCGTTCTATTGTGCTTAAAGATAGTGGTTCAGCGTTTGCTCCTGAGCGTTTGAATGCAAAATCAACATTAGTGATTGTTGGACATGGTTCTCCAGATGGTTCAAGTGTTGGAGGGTTAAACCCTAAACAATTAGCTCAACGTATTAAAAAAGAAGGAATCACACAACTAGCAGTATTGGATTTGAAAAGTTGTTATTCTGATGGTTTTAAAACAGCACTTGATGGAGAGCTTAAAGCAGCAGGTATTCAAGTTGGTGAAACTAAAACCTATTCAGGAGAGATTGCAATCAGTAGAGATACAGGAAAAGCTTTGCAAGGCTCTGGATTAGGACAGATGAAAGGAGATGATGGTATTTTGGGAAAACTATCTGAGATACAAATTATGCGAATTGCCTGTGAGTGCTTTGTTTCACCAGATATTGTTAATCTTCATTCTGAGAGTAAATTGTTCGTAACAGAAGAAAACAAAGACAAATTAGCGGCTGCTATGCTTAAAAATATAGAGAGTGAAATTAATGATAAAGGGTCTAGTGATTATGATATTAATTGCATAGCCATTGATTTAAAAATTCCAAAAGAAATTGTCATTAAGGTTAAGGATAATTTATTAGCTAAGAAAGAACTTGGAAATGGAATTGAAGCTGGAGATATGTCAGTATTAGCTAATGAAACTCTTAATATTGTAAGCAGTAAAATTAAAAAAACTGAATCTTATATTCCTAGTGCAAGACTCCTTCTGGAAGATAAGGGTAAAGATGAAATGGCTTTTGAACGAAATGATTACGAACTTGAAGATGTAGAAGGTGGAGGAGTCTGTTGTCATGATTATGCACTTAGCCACCCATCTGCTCCGAAAGAACTAGATGAATTTATTAGAAGAGCTGAAGATAAAACGATTGCGGTCTGTTTTCTAAATGGAAAAGTAGCTCATTCTGCAATCTTCAGGAAGAGGTCTGAAGATGATAAAAAGCCATTTATTCAGTCTGTTCCAGGTGGAGGCTCAGGTAGATCTCCAATATTTAGAACAAGCATAGAAACATTAGAATCTAAGTATAAGATAGTTCTTATCTATGACCCTAAAATTAAGGATAGCATTACTCAATCTGATTGGAATGATGCTATCAGAGACAGTGTAACTGTTGTTGCTCAAAAAGAAAGTCAAACGCTGAGTTCTTCATCATCTTTACATGGAGGAGGAGCTGTAGGTGCTGTAGATGGCTCAGGTAAAACCATTGAATCTGTGACAAGTTCTACTTAGGTTCTATATTCTGTCCAAATTATTGGGGATAGTCCATTGTACCTATTTTTTCACCATATTTTATTTTAGTTTCAATTCCTGCAAAAGAATAATCTTTTATATCATCATCTAATTTTATAATATTTTTTTTTGTTACTATTATTATGGTTGAACCACCAAATTCAAAATAACCTTTTTCTTCCCCTTTTTTTATTTCTCCACCTAAAGGCTTATTTTGGATTATTTTACTAACACCCAAAGCACCAACATCTAACCATAAAATTTCATCAAAGTTTTTAGTTTGTATTTCACAAAATTCTCTATAATTATGTTGAAAAACTTCTGAATTGCTTTGTAATGCAATAGGATGAACTGAATGATAATAAGAGCCTAATGATTTTATTTTTCCATGAATACCATCATCAATATAGCAAAAACGATGATAATCTGCTGGAGCTAATCTAAAAACAAAACATAAACCATCTTCATATTTTTCTGCAATTTTTTTATTATTAATAATTTGTTCTAGCTTAAAATTTATACCTTTTACAGGAATAATTGTATTTTTTTCTATTTTATAAACTATTAATCTTGAATCTGCTGGTGAAATAAAAGCTGTTTTATCATGATCAATTTCTCTTGATGTTTTTTTTAATTTTCTAATAAAAAAATCATTGAAACTTTTAAAAGAATCTAATCTATCTTCTATTTCATTTATATCCAAACTATGTTGTTTTATGAAAGAATTTATTTTATTTTTACTTCTTTTAGTTTTTAATAAATTTCCGTACCAAAAAGAAAACTTTGGTTTTTTTAATATTTTTTCTGTTAATTTTAAACCTATTTTGTTATTATAAATAAGCTTAATTAATAATTTTCCTGTTATTATCTCTTCTTCAATTTTTTTAGTTTTTCTATTATATAAAAATATTTTTTTCATTTTCTACTTTCACTATTAAATATTCACTATTCACTTTTTTATTATAAACGATAATTTTTTTTATGTACTCTTTAGAATAATATTCTATCATTAGATATATGGATAATTTAGGTTATAATTCTATTATTATTTTTATCTTAAAATAAAATTGTAGGAACCTAAATTTAGATGACTGAAAAGAAAGTAATAAAAAACAAGAAAAAAATAGCTTTTGTTGCTAGTGGTGGTGCTGTAAAAGCAGCTTGTTTCCATATTGGAGCAATGTTAGCCATGCAAAAATTTGGTTTTTCATTTTTAGGTGGTCTTAAAGGTAAAGAAGAAAGACAGCTAAAAGCTGGCGAAGTAAGTGTTTATGTTGGTTCTAGTGCAGGCTCTTTTATAACTTCCTTGTTAGCTGGTGGTTATTCACCCGATCAATTACATGAATCATTGAGTAACAATAAAAAAGATATAATAAGATCAATGACTTATTCTGATATGATAGGAATTAACCTTTTTAGTAATATGTCTTCTGTTTTGAATTCTTTGCTAAGAAGCTCTAAATATAAAAATATAGGAATAGAAGGATTAATACAAACTTTTTTAGGTATAAACGGTCTTTTTAACACAAAAAATGTAGGAAAATATATAAAAAGAAATTTACCTACAGATGATTTTAGAGAATTAGCAGCTGAATTATATATTGTAGGTACAGAATTAGATAATCCAAGTAGAATAATATTTGCACCAAGAGAACTTCCTTCTCCAACAACAAAAAGAGCTAATTATATTACAGATGTAGAAATATCTGAAGCTGCAACAGGTTCAATGTCATTACCTGTTATTTTTGGCCCTCATAAAATGAAAATAAATGGAGAAGAAAAATATATTTTTGATGGTGAAGTAAAATACACCCTTTCAACTCATATTGCAAAAGATGCAGGAGCCGATTTAATAATTTCTTCTTATACTCACCAACCATATAAATTTAACCCTGAATATGGTTCTTTGGTAAATTATGGGCTTACTTCTATATTAGTACAAACAATATATCAACTTATTGAAAGTAAAATAATGGATTTTAGAGACGGAAATGATTCAAAAGCAAATGCTTTAAATGAAATAAAAAGCTTTTTTGAAGAAAAAAAATTACCAAAAGAATTAATGCATGAATTAGTAGAAAAATTAGAAAAGCATCTATATTATAATTCTAATGTTGATTATATTTATATTTCTCCAGATCCTATGGATTCTAGTATGTTTTTTGAAGATTTTTTTAATCTATCAAAAAGTAGTATGGGAAAAATAATAAAATCTGGTTATAAAAGTGCTTACAAAGCTTTAAGTGAGTATGAATTTGATTTTTCTAATGATGTTGAAGTTTCTTTTGAAGTTGATAATAAAGCCGTTTAGAATTTAGATTTAATAATATCAGTTTTTTTAAGTTATTAGTTTTTGCACTGGAAAATCTGTACATGCAGGGGGGGTGATTCATCAAACCCTTTAATTATTATTTTTAACCTGAGTTCGATAAAAAATTCTGTATTTATATAATAACAAAATGAAAATTAGGGCAAAAACAATGGGCTGATTCGTAAATAAAGGTATTTACGAATCAGCCCCTTGAAAATAATAGCTCTGGATAAATTAGTTTTTATAAAAATAATTTTAATGTTTCTTATTTATTTTGTATTACCTATTATCAGTATATTCTAGAATATAAATTTCTCAAACTCAGGTTATTTTTAGACAAAAAAAGGCCTCTGTTTTAGATACAGAGGCTTTAGTTTTGAATTACAGTCTGAGAATGAGAAAAGGAGTTAATCTTTTATTTTACGGTTACTTAACATTTTATAATCATATTTATTTTTCACCATTTTTTTCTTTATTCCCAAAACTTATATATTTATTATAAAATATGGGTGTTTACATAAACGTTTACACGAATATATTTTTATATTTTTTATGGATTAAAACAACTTACTGTTGAGTAAAAAATATCCTAAACTACTTATCAAAACTACTTTTCAAAAATAACACCTTGTAGTTTTTCTTTTAATTTATCTAAAGTCATAAAATCGTTTACATTGGCACCATTTTCTTTTTTTGCCATAGTGTTTACAAAAAATAAACCTTCTTCGCCTTTTTCATTTTTTCCAAATCTTAAAGCTGTTACATAATGAAGTGATTCAACACTTTTCCCATAAACAATAACAGTATCTTTTTTAGGTGATTTTTCTAATGATTCTTTTAATTTGTTAATGATAACATTATTATTTTTTTCAGCATCTTTAAGATTTAAAACTGCACCTGATGCTGAATCAATCGTGCCACCTGCTAATGAATATATTTTTTTAGGTATCATATCTTTTAAACTAAAAACATGTTCATAATCATAATTTTTACCTGTTACTTGATGTAAAAATTCAGCCATTGCACCAGGATGTCCTCCTTTATTACCTCTTTCTACTCCAGCATAGTTAGAGTCTGACTCTAAATTATAATCATTATTAATTACATTAATTTTATCTAAAAAACCTAATGATTGATTTGTCATATCTCCACCAATCAAAGCTATATTTCTCATTACAGCAGATTGAAAAATAATATCTAATGGCGAGCGATCTTCATATACTTTTCCATCTTTTTTACCATAATCTTTTATATCTCCAGCACTTGCATTAATTTCTCTTCCTGCTCTAAAATTTAAAGAACCTGTTCCTGCTTTTATTTCAGCACCACCTTTTAATGTTGTTTTCCCAGATGCGGCTAAATCTTTGACTATTCTTATTAATTCAGCGGGTTCATATTTTTGCATAAATTGTTGAATACTAGCAGACCCACAAGTAAAATGAGCTTCACATTGAGTTATTTCTTTTCTACCTATATCACCTGGTTGTAATAATTTTATGGCATCTTTTACTACTTCTTTATTATCGGAAATTTTTTGTTTTGGATTAAAAGCAATATCATGTAAATTTTGTAAAATACTTTTTCCATCTTTATCCGTTTTATTTAACATTCCTGTAGTAAGAAGATTTTCTAATTTACTTTTATCATCAACATTTAATATATCATTGCCTTTTACAATAGGATTAACGTCTTTTTGTGGTTGAGTATTATAATTATTATCTATTTTATATTTGTTATAAAGGTTTGTATTATCACTAGGTAGTTTGTTGAAAGTTTGATTAATCTTATTATTAAATACTATTTTTTCTTCACTCATATTTGCTAATTCAATAAAAT
>JBBTGK010000251.1:0-5536 GCA_038060635.1 Cyanobacteriota bacterium
GTCTATGCCTTGAAAAAACAGCATTATCTAATGGAGTATAACTCATTCCCTCTGGTTTATTTACATCAGCTCCATTTTTTATTAAAAATTCAATAGAATTTGTATTACTTAACCTTTTTTTGTATATTTTTAAAGGTTCATCTCCACTAGTATCGGCTAAGTAATTTATTAAACTACTAATTATTGGTTGATCTATTGAAAATTTATCATCATCACCATAAATAAAATTATTTGTTTTTCTAAAACATTTATTTGGATTAGCACCAAGCTCTATTAAACAATTTGCAATTTCTAGTTGCTCTTTTTTAAGAACTATATACAATGGTGGTAAAAATTGTTCTTTTTCAATATAACCATCAATATACGAAATATTATTACTAAAAAATAACTTTATATTCTCTAAATTATTTTCATTTAAAATACTCAATAAATTATTATAATTATTCATAATTATTATCTCATATTCATACTATACCAGTTATTAGGTTTTATTGATACAAATTCACCTAAATAGAATATTCCTTTCTTTTTTCCTTCCATATTAGCATTTATAGAATAAATACTCAAATTAGGTGTTACTCCTTTTATTATTCCTTTACTTTCATCATCACTAAAAGTTGACTTACAAAAACCACAAGTTTCTCTATCTGTAAATAATGTTATTGTTGTTCCTGTACAACTATATTGATTAAAAAATTTATTTCCTATTTTTAATGAAAAATCTGATATTAAAAAATTTCTTTGTGGATCCCCACATCTTTTTGATGCAATACTTTCAATTATTTTGACTTCTCCATCAGTTCCATTTCTACCTAAAACAGGATAATATAATCCAGAAAGTGTTTTACCAACATAAAATCTATCTAACAAAACTTTTGGCATTTCTGCCCAATTGAAAGAAGATGAGCCTTTAGGAGGAGTTTCATCAATGTCATTTCTATTCAATGCATATAGAGTAGAATTATTGCTATTTGTAGAAAAAGTATCAGTATATTCAGCAACTGCAAAAGTTCTTGCCTGATCAGGATCTATATTATTAATTAAAGGAAAAAGTCTTTTGTATTCTACCCTTGCATTATTTATTTTATCCATATAATTTATTATATTATTAGCTGTAAAAATATCTCTTTTTTGTATCTTACCATTATCATCTTTATAATTATATATTCTACATTTTATAACAGAGTCTGGCGGTGTTTGTCCAGTTTTAGGATCAAAATCACTTTTAGTACAACTACAAATATCATCAATTTTTTGTGCTATTTTTTGTGCAGCACCTTGATATAATGGTAATACTGTATTAACAAAATTATTTATTAAGCTTAATTTTTGATCTATTAAATTAATAATTTCACTAACAGGCGTTTTTTTAGCACTTTTATCAATTAGTGATTTAAGAAAACCATCAATTGATTGATAAACATCATGATATTTTCTAAAAAGAGTTGATAGTTTTAAATCTATCTCATTTATAGATTCTTTTACTGCTGTTATATCATTACATTCTTCAAGTTTTACAAGTAATTTATTTTTTTCTTCAATTAGTTCAGTATAAGTTACAGTAAAATTTTTATTTATATTCTTAAAGCTATTTGAAACATCTGATGATTTTAGTTCTAATTGTGTTTTTTCATTGGGTGTTAAATCACAAAAATAAGGGATAAGAGTAACAAAAGCAATTCCACCAATTAAAACTAAAGGTGCTTCTAATGTAACTAATAAATATGGCGACCAAACTAAAATAAAATTATATAATATCGGATTTTGTGCAAGTAAATTTTGAATATTTGCTTTTATAGAAGCTCTTGTGTTTTCATTTGTAGCAGATTTATAAAATTCAAGTTGTCTATAAATTTCTGGTAATTTACTTTCTAATTCCCTCAGTTGAGCTTCCGAATAAGCTATAACTTCTGGCGTTGTTGCTGGAATATTTGGTAAAACAATACTTGATGTTGTTCCAGATTTAATTGAAAAACCTTTTTTTTCATTTACTTTTTTTATACTCTCAAAACTTTTCTTTAAAGATAATATACTTGAATCTAAAAATGTATTTAAATTTTGTTTATAATCATTATCATATAAAGAATCTTTTAAAATAAAATGACTGGAAATATAAGTTTGATGAGTTTTTATATTAGCTTTTAATTTTTCAAGATTATTTAATTGTTCAATGGTTGGAGATGTATCAGCAATATATTTAGTAGAAAATTGATTATAAACATTTAATTCTCTTAAAAATGCTTTTAATGAATCATCTATAGAATAAGTTTGTTTACTATTATTAAACTCTAAACTTAGTGAATCTATAAGAGTATTTAGATCTTTGTTAGTAATATCAACAAAATCAATATTAATCCCCTTATTTTGTAAGAAAGTTTTTATTGAATTTACTTTGTTTTCTATATACCAATTATCATCTCGGATCTCTTTAAATAAATCATTGTTTTCTATAAAAATTTTGTTTAGATTATATTTGATATTATCCTCTATACTTGTATTAGATTTTACAAGGAAATGACCATCTTTTAAAACTTTTATAGGATCTAAGTTTTTATTTGTAAGATTGGTTTTTAAATAATTAAATTGATTAAAATTTTGAATAAAGTTAGAAAAATTTGAGCCAATATTATTCATTGCCATAGACGTTTTTTGAATATCATTAGAAACAATTTTTGTATCAGTATTTTGTTGACAATTATCTTGTGGAACAGGTAATTGATTTACATATTTTGTTTCTTTTTCTTGAACATATTCATTTTTTGATTTTCCATATAACTTATCACACTGTATTGTATTATCTAGTCCTATCTCATCTATAGATTTATTGCAATCAATTCCTTTAAATCCATCATTATAAAATCTATTTGTAATAAAAAATAAAATTCTATTTATAATAAAAATTGAAGGTATAGCCGTAGAAAAAAGAGCTGAAATATCTTGATTTAAATCAATTGCTTTATCTATTTCATTGCTACATTTTATTAAATCTATAGTAGCATTTTTTGAATTACTATATTTTATGAAAAATTTAGAAGAATCTTCTTTAGGCTCTATTTTTGCAATAAGTTTTCCTTCAAAATGAGTCAATTTATGAGGAGTTAATATTATAGAAGGATTATATCTTTCAAAATCATTAAAACTAATAGTCAAAAAATTAACACGCCCTACATCTAAAGTAACCGTTTTTCTGAAAACTTCATCTTTTTCATTTCCATTAACAATAGATTTTAAAACTATATCAAAATCAACTTTTTCTCCCAAATAAACACCATCATTAAATGTATTAATATGGGTATTCGATAAATCAATAATACTACCTACAGATATTTTTTTTGTATTAGAACAATTTTCAGTAATAGAATTATTAAAACTTTCATTATTTATTGAATTTACATATTTTTTTATTGAATTTTTAAAAGTATAAACAGATTGTTCAATAAAAGTTCTGTTTCTTTTTGTACCTATTATAAATAAATCTGAGGTATCTAAGTAATTACTTGAATAATCTGAATAAATAGAAGAAATTACATTTTTAGAAAAACAATTTTGAATATTTTGTAAATTACTCCCATTTAATGGCGTTTCACCAAAAATACTATATTCTTCAACAGCAAAAGGGTGAAGAGAAAAAGTCTCAAGATCAAAAGGAGGAACAATAGAAAAAATACTATCAGATATTTTATTCAAAGAAAATTGAACTCCATTTCTAAGCCTATCAGGATAATATCTATCTTCATTTGTTTCAAAAATAGTAAAAAAGGTAGATGCTGTTACTCCTATATTCTCAACTCTAAAAGGAATTCTAACAGTAAAATAATCAGATTCAGACATCTTAACACTAAGAACATAATCATCTGTTGGTAAATTCTTTCTATCAAAAAGTAGATCCCCTTCTGAAATAGAAAGACATTTCCCAAAAAATATTTTATCCTTTTCTGCATTGGTATATTCATTTTTAGCAGCAATTAATGTTATATCAAGATAAGCTCCTGTAGTATTTTTTATATGAAAACCAATATTATTAGACGAAACAAGATTTGGATGAGGACTACTAAAAGGGTCTGCTGTAGGTTTTAATGGCTCTAAATAATTAACTTCAATCTCATTTTTAAAAGCCTCTGCACCTCTTGCCAAAACTTGATGTTCAATAGTTTCTGTATAAGTTTTACCATTTTTCATCTCAAAAATAACACTCATTCTATAATTACCAGCTCTATTATTTTCATAAGAAGGTAAATATTCGACAGAAGAAACACCATTCACTTCTATTTTATCTATATGATTAGAATTACAATATTCAGGGTCAATATTTTGATCTGTTATAGTTACTTTATTTACTTGATCACAAGAACTACTAGGATTAGAAAAAGATAAATCTACAATATATAAAAAACGATTTGCATCATAACGTCTTTGAGCAAAACCAATATTAGCACTCACACAAGTAGGTAATTCTGGTAAATTTAAAGCCTTAACTTGTTTTTCCAAATCTGTATCTAATATTGCTACAGGTGCAACTACAGGCACATTTTGTTGTTGAGTATCTGCAATAGGTTCATTCGATTCTGGAGCTTGAAGATCATAACTATTTGCTACATCACTTTCGGTAGAATAACTATAATCAGTATTTTCTGGAGGTTTTGAGCCACTTAAAGCTTTAAGTGCGTTATCTGTCGCATAACAAATATCTTTAAAAATCCCCATTTGTTCGCAATCAATAATGTTTAATAAAGCTTTAGTATTGAAAGTATTATTTGGTTTTGGTGTTGGGGTTGGTAAAACACTATTAAGCATTGCTCTAAATTCAACCAACTCAGATTTATATTGAGCATTAAGGGCTTTTCTTTCTATTTTATTTTCTGCAATACTTTTTTCTCTTTCAGTTATTTGCTCTTGAACTAAGTGATTATATTCAGCACTTCCTTTTTCAAAAAACTTCAACATTTCTTTAAAATTTTGTTTTTCTAATAAAAGATCCGCTTTTTGACTAGCTCTTAATTCTTGTCTCAGCTTTTTGTATCGTTCTTTTTCCAATTTAATGAAATTATTCATTAACTCTTTTCTCTTAGCTTTCATTTCTTGAGGTGTAAGAGCTTTATGAAAAATAGTTTTTCTTTCTATTGGTTTAAAAGTAAGACCTTGAAACTCTAATTTTTTATTTACAGGAAAAGTAGTCTGCATTGATCTTGAAATTGGAATATCTTTACTTTTTTTTATTATTGTTGGCAAAAATGATTGATCTTTTTTTACTTGTAAAACAGGTTCTGTTGGTGTTGGTGTAGTTGTAGTATCTGCTTTTGTTTTAAAAGTATTATTATTATTATTGTTGTTATTAATTGTACTTTTATTGGTAGGAACACAAGAACTAACTAAAATTAAATTAAATGCTAGAAATAGTGTAAATATTTTTTTTATCATTTTTTTCTCCTCTCTTAATTACAGCTACTATTTGTACTTACATTTGGGTCGTTGTAAGTAATAGCACTATATTTTGCATCACCATAAGGGCTATAAAAATCTTTTGTTATTATTGCTG
>JBBTGK010000252.1:0-7014 GCA_038060635.1 Cyanobacteriota bacterium
CATATAAATAACTTGCTCTAAAAAAAGGAAAATCATAAGTAAATTTCATAGGAGTTCCTTTAGGAAAATCAATATTATCTTCTTTTATATCTATTGGTAAATTATTTTGTGTAACTAAACTAAGTGGTTGATATAAAAAAACAAATTTATTATTTTCATTAAAATCAAGATCTAAACTATATTTACCAACATTAAATAGATTATTTTGCCCACCATCTTTTCTATAGTCAAAATAAGTATTATTTTCACTAAATTGTATTTTATGATCAAGGACGGCTAAAAAACCATATTCTAGTGTTGCTGATAATTTAGGATATGTTTCTTTATCAATTTTTTTTGCTTCTTCTGCAAAGGCAAAATTTGAATTTGCAAGTAGCAATAAACAAATCGTACTTGTTATTATTTTTTTTATCATTTTAGTTTCCTTTTTATAACAAAACTATTTTATCTAAAATTAAGATACTTATATATAATAAAAGATTAAATTATATAGTAACCAATTTAAATTAAATAATCTATTAATTTTATCTTAAATGAATAGTTTTTAAATAGTAATGTTAAAATTATAATTGTCTTGTTTTTAGTTTATTTTGTTTTTCTTAAAGAACAAATAATATCCCATTCTTCTTTTCTAACAGGTTGAACTGATAATCTGCTACCTTTTTGTAATAAAACCATTTCTTCTAGACCTTCTACACTTTTAAGTTCATCTAATGTAATGGGAGCAGAAAACTCAGTTTGATATTTAATATCTATCATAAACCATCTAATATTATCTAAATTACTTTTTGGATCATAATATTTATTTGTTTCATCAAATTGAGTTTGATCTGGATAAAATTCTTTTACTACTTTGGCAATACCAATTATTGAAATAGGTTTTTTCATACTATGATAAAAAAACACTAAATCACCTTTTTTCATAGTTTTCATAAAATTTCTAGCCTGATAATTCCTAACTCCTTCCCAATGTGTAGTTTGGTTTTTTGCTTTTTTCAAATCTTCAAAAGAAAAAGTATCAGGCTCTGATTTTAACAACCAATAGTTGATCATACTTGATCAAAAGCTTGTGTAAGATCTTGTATTAAATCTTCTTCATCTTCAATTCCAACAGATATTCTTAATAATCCATCTGTAAGACCTACTTTTAATCTTTCTTCTCTAGGAATTGCCGCATGAGTCATAGTTGCAGGGTGTCCAATTAATGATTCGACTCCACCTAAACTTTCTGCTAAAGAAAAAAGCTTTGTTCCTACAGCTACAATTTTACCAGCATCTAATCCACCTTTTACTTCAAAAGAAATCATTCCACCAAAACCAGACATTTGTCTTTTTGCTAATTCATATTGAGGGTGAATTTCTAAACCAGGATAATTAACTTTTTCTATTTTAGGATGATTTAAAAGAAATTTTGCAATAGCTTTTGCATTTTTTTCATGTTCTTTCATTCTTAATGCAAGAGTTTTCATTCCTCTAAGAGTTAACCAACAATCAAAAGGGCCTGGAATTGCTCCCATAGAATTTTGATTGAATTTAAGTTTGGTAAAAAATTCATCATTAGATGTAATTACTGCACCACCTACAACATCACTGTGTCCACCAATATATTTTGTTGTACTATGCACAACAATATCTGCACCTAAATTTAGTGGTTTTTGGAAATAAGGACTCATAAAAGTATTATCAACAACTGTTATAATATTTTTTTCTTTTGCTATTTTAGAAATAAAAGCAATATCACAAAGTTTTAGAAGAGGATTTGTTGGTGTTTCTATCCAAATCATTTTTGTGTTATCTTTTATTGCACTTCTTACTTTACTTTCATCATTCATATCTACAAAAGAAAAACTTAAACCAAAATTAGTTAAAACTTTTTCAAATAATCTGTATGTTCCACCATAAAGATCATCACTTGCAACAACGTGATCTCCTGCTTTTAATAAACTCATTACATTTGTAGTTGCTGCACATCCAGAAGCATAAGCAAGACCATATTTACCATCTTCTAAAGAAGCTATACAGGTTTCTAATGCTGTTCTGGTAGGGTTATGGGTTCTTGAATATTCATAACCTTTGTGCATTCCACCTATTCCATCTTGTGTATAAGTAGATGTTTGATAAATAGGAACAATTGTTGCACCAGTAGCTGAATCAGGTTCTTGTCCAACATGAATTGCTTTAGTTTGAAATTTCATGTTATTTTCCTCCTAAAAAAGTAATAAGATCCATTTTTGTAATAAAATCAACTGGTTTAATATTATTTTCTACTACAATTACAGCAGAATTACCTTCTGATAATTTTTTATATAAAAGATCAACTCTATCTTCTAAATTAACAATTGGAAAAGGTTCTCCCATAAATTCTTTAATTTGTTTTTGAGAATTCTCCATACTTTCTAAAACTTTATTTAAAATAACATTTTCATGGACACTACCAACGATATTATTATCTTCAAAAACAGGTAATTGAGAAACATCATTTTTTTTCATTTTTTCGATAGCATCAATTAATTTTTCATTAGATTGAACAGAAATAATGCCTTTACCATTTCCTTTATATGTAACTAAATCCATTACATTAGATTCTAAGGTATGTTCATTCATAAAACCATTTTCTTTCATCCAATCATCAGAGAATATTTTACTTAAATAACTTCTTCCAGAATCTGGTAATAAAACAACAACAACTTTATCTTCACCCAAATCATGTTTTTGGATATATTTTATAGTTCCCATAACGGCAGAACCACAAGAACCACCAACTAAAAGACCTTCTTCTCTTGCCATTCTTCTTGTCATAACAAAAGATTCTTTATCAAAAACAGTTATTTTTTCATCGATTATATCTAAATTCATAGTTTCAGGGAAAAAATCTTCT
Source organism: Cyanobacteriota bacterium (assembly GCA_038060635.1). GTDB lineage: Bacteria > Cyanobacteriota > Sericytochromatia > UBA7694 > JACMQJ01 > JBBTGK01. Next base: position 2,879 of record JBBTGK010000252.1, read on the forward strand.
CCAATTCCTTCAACTTTATATGGTCTTGCAACATCACCAGAATACAAAGAACCATAAGGATCAGCACCAACAATTTGTATTTTAGGATTTTTTTCTTTTAAATATTTTGCAACTCCAGAAATAGTTCCACCTGTTCCCATTCCTGCAACAAAAACATCTATTTTACCTTCTGTTTGTTCCCAGATTTCTGGCCCTGTAGTATTATAATGAGCTTCAGGATTATTCATATTACTATATTGATTTGGTTTGTAACCACCTAATCTTTCTTTTGCAATTCTAGTTGAAACACTATAGTAACTTAAAGGATCGTCTGGTTCTACATTTGTTGGTGTTATTACTACTTCTGCTCCATAAGCTCTTAGAAGTCTTATTTTTTCTTGACTCATTTTATCTGGCATAACAAAAACGCATTTATAGCCTTTCATTGCAGCTGCCATTGCAAGTCCTACTCCAGTATTTCCTGAAGTTGGCTCTACTATTGTTCCACCTTTTTTTAATAAGCCTTCTCTTTCAGCGGCTTCTACCATTTTTATCCCAATTCTATCTTTTACACTTCCACCAGGATTCATAAATTCCACTTTTGCAAGAACTAATGGTTTCAATCCCTTTGTAACACTATTAAGCTTAACTAATGGTGTATTTCCTATAAGCTCAATTACATTTTTTGCGTATTTCATATTTACAAAATATTCAGAATCTTCTTCGATTCTAAATCCTCCAAACAATCATTTTTTTTTATATTTTAAGAAAATATTCTAATCATTATATCAAGACCTTCAACATTTTTAAATTAAGAAAAAAGAATTAATTAGAAAGAAATTATTAAAAATCTATTTATTATATCAACTTTAATCAATAATAATTTCCCTCAAAATTTTATTAAATTAGATTTAATATTCAGCAAGTTTTTTTATTAATTTACTATTAAATTACTTATATGTTAATTAATAAAATCAGAAGGTATTTATTATGTCAGGGGCCTCTCCATCATCTATTACTAATTCTTTAGGGACTACAAATATAATTATTGATAATACTGTAATTGCAGATGGTAAAGAAAATGCTATTACATTTAATCCTAAATCAAAAACAGATGATAGTGAAATTATTAGTAATAAAAATCTATATACAAATAAAGCACAAGTGGCAACTAATGTTACTGCAACCTATGAATCTGAACCTAATTCTATTTTATTTCAAACTCCAGTAAAATCAGAAGAGAAAGATAATCATATTAATCTTATTCCTATGGAAACAAATAAAACTTCTATTGAACCTGAAATATTATCAAATATCGCTACTTCTATTGTATCAGGATTGTCAGGATTAGGAGGTGTTGTTGCAAATATGGCTTCAGTAATTACTTCAACTTTTTTTTCTAAAGAACAATTGACAGAAACATATAAGAAAGATCTTCTAAGTTTTATTTCTAATAATAAAGATGATATTGATTTTTTAGTAGATTCTTTATTGCCAAATAATGATGCAAAAAATGTTGATGATTTTTTACATAAATTAGATAAATCTGATACTAATATTGAATCAGTTACTCCTGAGGTTAAAAAATCATTTTTCAAATTACTTGATAATTCAGAAAAGCTTAAATGTTCTCTTAATAAAACACTTATTGGAAAATCAAAAAATGACCCTAATAAAAAAGAAGACCAACTTAAATTCTCAAAAATTGAATCTATATTAACTAACTTAAAAACAAACGATCAATTTAAAGAACTGTCTGTAGATAATTCCTTTGATAATATTTATAAAAATTTTACTTCTAGTTCTAGTGATTTTTTTGATAATTTTTTACACTTTGATACTAATGATAAATCAGAAAAAAGTAATATTGATGAAAGTAAAAATTCAATTGAAAAACTTATGTCTTTAGCAGAAAAAATTAATTTACCTAAAACTGAAGCAGAAACAAAAGAAGAAGAAAATCAATCAAAAATATTATTAGAAAATAAAAATTCAGTTGAAAAACTTATTTCTATACTTGAAATAAAAGGTAATTCAGATAATAATATTGAAAAATTAAAATCTTTTTTGAATGGCGATAAAACTGTAGATTTTAAAGATATTAAAAAAGGGTTACAAGATGTTTTAGAAAAAGCTAATGCTTTGCCTAAAGATAAAATTGGAAATGCATCAGAGCTAATCAAAGATATTACTTCAAAAAATTCAAAATTACTTGAAAATACAAATGTTATATCAAATAATATATCAAAATTAAGAGACCTTTTAAGTAAAGGGAATATATCAGGAAATGAAGAGGCAGAAGATAGTTTAGTTTCGCTTTTAATAAACTCAGAAGACTTAATTAAATCTTTACCAAAAGAAGATGCCTCAAAAATGGAAACTGTTATTGGAGAAATAAAAACTAAAAATGCTAAGTTAGTAGAAACTGTTGAAAGAAGGAATCAACTTAAAGAAAATTACGAAAAAAGTAAAGTTTCTGCAACTTCTGCTGTTGAGCAATTAAAAGAAAAATTAGACACAATAAAAGATCCCAAATTACAAAGATTATTAAGTAATCTAATAAATGCTGGTTACTCTGATGCTATGAATAATCCATTTCTTTCTGAACTTTTTGCGTCTGGGACAAATAATGTTTTAGCTCTTTTAAGTAACCCCGATGGTCTTAAACCATCAGAATTATATAAAAAAGTAACTGATTATTGTTCAGAATTCACAGGTGTTGTTAGTAAAGTTTCAGAACTTATGCCAAAAAAAGGTGAACCAAATCCTAATCCAGAGAAAGTTGCATCCAATATATTAAACTTTATAAATAGGCCTAAAAATAAAAAGATTTTAAATCAAGATTTTACAAATACACCTGTCGGTAAAACTTTAACAGAGCGTATAGAGTTTATGTTTAAAAATCCAGAAGCTGTCTCTAATGAGGTAGCTTCAGATGTAACTGCTGCAGCAATTGGCGGTATTGCTGATGGATGTCCTGAATCTAATAGAACTAAGGGAATGAAAAGGTTAACAACAAAAGAACCTGTTGTAACAGAGCAAATTAATAATATAAATGAAGCTGCAAAAGCTTTAGCAATGGAAACCCCAAAAGAACAAAATGATTCATACACGGATTTTAGAGAAAAAATTGTTGATACAAATATTTTATCTGAGGTTCTTAAAACTCAAGAAAATAAAGAAAATGATTTTTTTAATTATTTTCAAGCAGAAGTTTCTTGTATTTCGGCTAGACAAGATTTAACTAATTATATTAATGATAATAAAGAAGTTATTGATAATATTTTAAATAGTATAGATTCAAATCAACAATATATACAGCAAATAAAACAAGAAGGATCTTATAAGATTAATGAAATGCATTATGAGGTAATTGATAAAGCTATAAAAGATGCTGAAAATGCTGAAAGTATTTTGAATTCTATGGAATTTGAAATTGATAATAATCTTTTTAATGGTATTCAATTACTTGAAAAATTTAGAGAAATTATTGTTGAATTAGATTTAGGATTGAGAGTAATAAATCAAAAAGTAAATGGTCTTACAAAAATTGACGTTGATTTTATGAAAGAAATTCAAGAGAATAAAAAAAGAAGAGATAAGGTTGATAAAGTATTAAAGATGCTAAAAAGAGATTTTGATAACTCAATTGAAGTTAAATCTGGAATTTTATCTAATGTTGCTAAAAAAGCAATATTAAGAAATGATTTGAAAATGATTTCTTTGGTTATACAAGAGATGAATGCTACTAAACAAGGTATTGGTTTTGAGCTATAAAGATAATACATTTTGCTTAGTAATCTAAGTAAGCAGAGTAAGAATATCGTGAATAAATTAATTTTTTAACAAGTAAAGAAATTTGTAATATAAAACACCTGTTATTTATTAAATAAAATGGTAAAATGAAACTTGATTCTTTTTTATCAAAGGTAAGTTATTAATGTTTGATGTTAACGAAAAGGAAAAGAGAATACTTTCAAGTTGGATTCTTCAGAACCTTTCTGACCTACAATTTAGTTCTGTGTATGATCCATTTGGTGGTAATCCCAAGTTTGCTTATTATTTAAAAAAAGCCAATTATCAGGTTATTACTAGTGATATCCTTCAGTGTAATTATTGGTGGAATAAAGCTTTTATCGAAAATAAAGGCATTACTA
>JBBTGK010000253.1:0-6343 GCA_038060635.1 Cyanobacteriota bacterium
ATGGATATACGCTTTGCTATATTAGCTTCTTAGATATTTTGATATTTTCTAGTTAAAAACATTATAATTTAACTGATAAAACAAATAAATAAATTAAGGCTTACAATTAATATATCTTAAGTATTTATAACTATGATCAAACAGAATTATTTTTGGAAAAAATACTATATAAAACAGGTAATACAATTAGTGTTAATAATGTTGATGAAATAATTCCACCTATAACAACTGTCGCTAATGGTTTTTGAACTTCAGAACCAATTCCTGTAGATATTGCCATTGGTATAAAACCAAGTGAAGCAACTAAAGCAGTCATAAGAACAGGTCTTAGTCTTGTTATTGCTCCTTCAAAAATGGCTTGATCGTAGTTTTTTCCATCTTCAATAAGTTTTTTTATAAAAGAAATCATTACTAAACCATTTAAAACAGCTATCCCTGACAACGCAATAAAACCTACTCCTGCTGAAATAGAAAAAGGTATATTTCTTATCCAAAGAGCAAAAATACCACCACATAGGGCTAATGGAACACCAGTAAAAATTATAAGAGAATCTTTTATACTATTAAAACTAGAATATAAAAGTAAAAATATTAATAATAAAGTAATTGGAACTACTATTTTTAGTCTATTTGATGCAGAAATAAGATTTTCAAATTGACCACCCCATTCTGTCCAATATCCAACTGGTATAATAACTTCAGATGATATTTTTTCATCTGCTTCTTTGATAAAAGAGCCTAAATCTCTATTTCTTACATTTGCTGTAGCAATAACAACTCTTTTTCCATTTTCTCTTCCAATTTGATTTGCACCAATAATATTTTCTATTTCAATAAAATTTTTAATTGGAACATATTTTCTGTTACCAGAGTTATCTTCGGGTAATAAAATAGGAAAGTTTTTAATATTATCTAAATTTTCTCTGATTTTATCATCAAGCCTTACTATTATGTCAAATCTTCTATCTCCTTCAAAAATATCACCTAATTTTTTACCACCAAGAATAGCACCAATAGTATTTTGAACTTCTGATACAGTTAAACCATATTTAAATATTTCATCTCTTTTTATATGTATATTTATCATTGGTAAACCTGTTACTTGTTCTACTTTTACATCTTCAGCCCCTTGAACTTTTTCCAAAACAGAAGAAATTTTTGTTGCTGTTTCAAGCAATTTATCCATATCATCACCATAAACTTTTACTGCTATATCACTTCTTACACCAGAGATTAATTCATTAAATCTCATTTGTATTGGTTGAGTAAATTCATATTTATTTCCTGGTACTTTTTCAACAACCTCTTGTATTTTTTTTATAAGTTCAGATTTTGGTAAATTAGGATTTTCCCATTCTTTTCTTGGTTTAAAAATTACAAAAGTATCTGCTACATTTGGAGGCATAGGATCATTTGCAATTTCTGCTGTACCAAGTTTAGAAAAAATAGTTTCAACTTCATTAAATTCTTTAATTTTACTTTCAAGATGAGTTTGCATTTTAATAGCTTGAGATAAACTTGTTCCTGGTATTCTTAGTGCATGAACAGCAATATCACCTTCATCTAAACTTGGTATAAATTCACTTCCCATTTTTGTAGAAATTAAAGCACTTAAAACTATTATTGTTAAAGATGATATGATTACAAAAGATTTATTTTTTAACGAAATTTTTAGTGTTTTTTCATACAATTTTCTAGCTACTTCTAAAAATATATTTTCTTTTTCAGAAATTTTTCCATTTAAAAATATTGCCAAAGCAGAAGGAATAAAAGTAATAGAAAAAATCATTGCTCCAATTAATGCTATTATTACTGTCATTGCCATAGGTTGAAACATTTTACCTTCAATTCCTGAAAGAGTAAGAATAGGTAAATAAACTATCATAATTATCAATTCACCAAACATTGTTGCTTTTCTTACTTCACTAGAAGCTGATTTAATTACTTCAAATCTTTCTTGTTTTGATAAAACTCGCCCTAATTCTTTTTGTTTTTCTGCAAGACATCTTATACAATTTTCTATTATTATTACAGAACCATCTACGATTATTCCAAAATCTATAGCACCAAGGCTTAATAAATTTGCACTTATTTTGTTTGTTAACATTCCTGTTATTGTAAATAACATAGATAAGGGTATAACCATTGCAGTTATTAATGCAGCTTTTATATTACCCAATAAAAAAAATAAAACAACAATTACTAAAATAGCTCCTTCAAATAGATTTTTTTTAACGGTATCAATTGTTTTATCAACAAGTATTGTTCTATCATAAACTGTTTTGGTAATGATACCTTTTGGTAAACTTTGACTTATTTTTTCCAATTTTTTACTAACTGCTTCAGAAACATTTTTGCTATTTTCACCGACTAACATAAAAACAGTTCCCATAACAGTTTCTTTTCCATCTTTTGTTGCTGCACCTGTTCTTAATTCATTACCAATAAAAACTTTTGCAATATCTTTTATAAAAATTTTGCTTCCATTTTCGTTTTTTACAAGTATTTTATTTATTTCATCTATACTTGAAATTTGAGAAGGAATTCTTATAACATACTGCATTCCATTTTTTTCTATATATCCTGCTCCTAAGTTAGAATTATTTTTTTCTACTGCTTCAAAAACATCATCTAAAGATATTTTATATTCAATTAATTTTTCGGATATTGGCGATATTTGATAATTTTTTGTATATCCACCTGTTGAATTTATATCAGCAACTCCTTTTATTGTTTTTAACTGAGGTTTTATAATCCAATCTTGAATTAATTTTAAATCTAATGGTGTATATTCTGTACCATCTTCTTTTAAAACATTATTTTTTGCTTCTATGGTATAACTAAAAATTTCACCCAACCCTGTAGAAATTGGTCCCATTATAGGTTCTATATTAGGAGGTAATTTTTCTTTTATCTCTTGAAGTTTTTCGCTAATTAATTTTCTTCCAAAATATATATCAGTTCCATCTTTAAAAACAACTGTAATTTGTGATAACCCATATTTAGAAACAGATCTTGTATAATCTAATGAAGGAAGCCCAGACATTGCTGTTTCTATTACATAAGTTATTCTTTGTTCAGATTCAAGTGGAGAATATCCTTGAGCTAAAGTATTAATTTGAACTTGTACATTCGTAATATCTGGTACAGCATCTATTGGTAATTTTTTATAATTATAAATACCTAAAATAGAAATTAAGATAACTAAAATCATAACTAGAAATCTTTGTTTTATTGAGATATTTATTATATTTTCAAATAATTTAATCATTGCTTTTTCTCCTTTTAATGGTCATGACTTGCAGCAGATTTTTCTATATCTGCTTTTATCACAAAGCTATTATCTGAAACATATTTTTGATTAATATTAAGACCTGATTTAATTTCAACCCAATCACCAGAACTTTTACCTAGTTCTACAGGTTTAATTTCAAATTTGGTTCCATCATTTAAAAAAACAACATCCCAATCTCTAAATTTTTGAATTGCCTCTTTTTTTACTGCTACAGGAACTTTTTCAAAACTAGTATTTAACTCAGTACTAATAAATGAACCTGGTCTCCAAGCTCCAGAAGAGTTATCTATCAAAACATTCGCTTTTATGGTTTTATTTTTTTCACTAGCTATTGGACTTATATAAATTACTTTTGCCGTAATATTTTTTTTGACATTTTCTAAAACTATATTTAGTTTTTGATCCAAATTTATAGCATTAATATCTTTAGGATAAATATTTAAACTTCCCCAAACAGTACTTATATCTGAAATAATAAATAAATTTGAATCGTCTTTAACGGCTTCTCCTATTGATATATGTTTTTCAATTATCTTTCCACTAAAAGGGGATTTTATTTCATAAGTAGCTAAATCTTGAGTAGGATTTAATTCTAATGATTCAACTTGTTTTTTTGATAAACCTAATGTAAAAAGATTTTGTTTTGCTACATAGTTATTTATTTGAGCTTCTTCATAAGAATGTTTTTTTATAAAATAGTCTTCTTCAGATGATATTTTCTTTTTCCATAGTTTTTCTTCTCTAATAAAAGCATCTTTAACAAGTTCCAAATGATGAACCGATTCTATATAAGATCTTTTAGAATCAGCTAATTCTCTACTTTTAATTACTGCAATTACTTCACCTTTTTGAGTAAAATCACCTAAGTTCTTATATACTTTAAAAACTACTCCAGATAGTTGAGGAACAACATGAGCTAAATTATCAGAATTTATAATTATTTCTCCACTAACTTTAGTAGAGTTTGAAATATTTACTGATTGTGGAAGTTCTATTTTTATTTTATTTCTTTTTATTTCATCTGGTTTTAATTCAGTTCTACCTTCATAAGAACTAAATTCCCAAGAATAATCTTTATTTTTATAATTAGCAGATATTTTTACATCAAAAGAATGAGGTTCATAAATTTCTTGATTACCTAATAAATAATCTTCTTTGGGTTTAAATACTACATTTTGTTTTTTCCCACCAAATCTTAATAAATCGACTTTTACAGAAAAATCTGATGGCTTTAATTCTTTTTTACTTTCATAAGCATAAACTCTAAATTCAGGTTCAACATCTTTTTCATAAATAACAAGTTCCAAACTAAAATTATCTTTTTCAAATAATTTACCTCTATGTTTTCCCTTTTTTATTTCTTCTTTATGTTCTTCTCCATGTTCTTCTTCTGTTGCAACAACTTGTTTTTCTGAATTTAAAATATAAACGCCAGAAAAATATCCAATTATTAAAACTAATATTATTGAAAATATTTTTATCATTATTTTTCTCCTTTGTAATAGCTAGAGGTAATTAATTTTATTTCTACTAACGATTTATAATGAGTAAAAAGAAGGTTTAATTTTTTTTCTTTATACTCAAATAAGTTTTTTTGCGAATCTAAAAACTCTAAATAACTAAATTTTCCAACTTGATAACCTTCTTTAATCTTATTAAATAAAATTTCTACTTCAGGAATTATTTTTTTATCAATATATATACTTTCTAAATAAGATTCTGAATAATTTTTATACTCATTGTTAAGGTTAATTATTAAAGAATTTAACAACGCTTTTTTTTCTAAGTTTAATTTATCTATTTGTAATTCTATTTCTTTAATTATTCCTTGATTATTATTAAAAATAGGTAATTGAAGTGATAAACCTGTATTTATAGAAAAATTACCTGATTTATTAAAATCAAATAAATTATAACCAGCATTAAGATTTAAGTCAGGATTATTTTTTATTCGCTCTAATTTTATTATTTCTTGAAGTTGCAAAATTTTATCATCATGAAAAAGTAATTGAGGATTTGATTCTATTTGTTTTTTTATTTCATTAAAAGTGATAATATTTGCTGGTATTAAATAATTATATTCCAGTTTAGAAAAAGCTTTATTTTTCCCTAAAATTAATAATATTTTTTCTTTATAAAAAGGTAACTGATTTTTTAAACTTTCAAGCTTTTTTATATTTTCTAAATATATAATATTCATTTTTATTTGTTCTATAGGTGCTTTTTTACCAACTTTTACCATTTCAGAGACAGTATCTAAAGTTAATTTTGAAATATTTAAAATTTCTTGATATAAAACTATTTTTTCTTGAATATATTTAAAATCAATAAAAGATTTTTCTAATACATTTAATATTTCTAAAACTTTTATTTTGTATAATTTATTATTTATTCTATTCTCTGAAAAAATAGCATTTAAGTTGGCATTTTTTTTATTTTGAAATTCTATTTTTTGGCTAACATTAACAGTTATTTGATTTCCACCAGTTACTTCCTTATCTCCTCCTAAGTTCTGAAAAAGCATAGAAAAATCAGGATTACTTAATAAAGATGCTTGTAAAATTTTTGCATCAATAATATATTTATCATTAACAAAGGTTTTTAAATCTAAATTATTTTCTAAACAAATTATAATAGCTTCTTTTAGTGTTAAAGATTCTATTTTTTTTTCTTCTGAATAAGCATTATTTGTAAAAAATAGGGTAAATGCTAAAAAACCTAAAATTATTTTTTTTGACAACATAAAAAACTCCAATATAAAAATACTAATAAATTAATAAAATTACAGGAGTTTTTAAATTGTTAAGACTATTGTTTTTAATGACTTAGAAATTGTATCTTCTTTTTGAGGGCTAAAATTTACCTCTTTATCAAGGTATTTATTTTTATTATAAAATGAGTAATCAAAAATTTTAGTATCAATTAAGTAACTAAAATACCCATATTTATAATTAGAAAAAGTTGTTATATCTGATTTTAAACTCATATCTGGGAAAACTTCAACACCTATAAAATGATCATGGTGTGATTGTTTATTTTCGTCAAAGT
>JBBTGK010000254.1:0-7285 GCA_038060635.1 Cyanobacteriota bacterium
CAACTTTTTGGGTTGGTGTTTGGCCTGGTATTACAAAAGAAAATTTAGATTATATGATAAAAATATTTGAAAATTTTTTATTATTATAAAAAAAATAAATTATAATCTTAATATTGAGTAATGAAAAAAAATCTTAATTTTTTTTATAAATTACATACGCAATTTTTTTTTATTGATATAATTTGAATTGATTTTATATATAATTTATTTTAAACAAAAGATTTTAGTTTATGAAAAAAAAGACAGTTTCAATAATTTTATCAACATTTTTTTCTTTGCTTTCTATTCAAGTTCAAGCTTTAGAAAGCAATAAATTTACCAATCCTAAAGAATCATCACTAAAGTCAAGAAGCATAATAAAAGTTAGAGAAGAAAATGAAGAAAGTACTTATAAACCGAATTTTATAAAAGCAGCTGATTTATTAAAAAAAATGCAACGAAAAGAAAATGTAGTTTTAATTGATGTAAGAGGTAAGGTTGCTTATGATGAAGCTCATATAAAAGGGGCTCTTTTAAAAGATTTACCAATAACAGCTGAAACATCAAAAGGAATACCAAAAGATGCTCACATTGTAACTTATTGTGGTTGCCCTCATCATCTTTCTTCAATCGGAGCAGAACAACTTACAAATTTAGGTTTTAAAGATGTGCATGTTCTTGATGAAGGTTATGTTTTTTGGAAAGATAATAAATATCCTTTAAGTAAAGATCCTAGTGATACAAAAGAAATAAGTATATCTGGTGTTTTATTAAAAAACAAAAAGCCTTTTTCTAATGTTGATATTTTTTTAAAACATGAGTCAACAGGTCAAATGGAAGCAACTAGAACAGCTAAAGATGGTTCTTATAAAATGATTTTTCATATTTATAAATATAAAGATAAAGATAAATTTAAATTTTATGTAAAAGATTTGAAAAAACCTATTCAAGATTTTTCTACTGCCAAAAAAGATACCACCAACGTTATTGTTAATGTGAAATAATTTATTTTAATAAATAAAGTTAAAAGCTTGTGAAAAAATGTTTACTCTTTAGATATTATAAATTACAATTAACTTTGTTATTTATAGTTTTAGAGTAAACATGGTAGAATTTTCGCCCGAAACAATGAAAAAGTTTGAAGAAACTGTTGCAAAGTATCCTGATAAGAATGCAGCCTTACTCCCAACTTTATGGTTAGCTCAAGAAGAATTTGAATGGCTTTCTAATGATGTTATGGTTTATATTAGTAAAATATTAGACATCCCGCCTTCAAAGGTGTCGAGTGTTGCCTCTTTTTATACAATGTATAAGAAAGAGCCAACTGGTAAATTTCTTATACAGATTTGTAGAACACTTTCTTGTAAACTAAGAGGTGCTGAAGAAGTAAGTGAATGTATAACAAAAAAATTAGGTATTGAACTTGGTGAAACCACAAAAGATAATAAATTTACAGTAATAGAAGTTGAATGTTTAGGATCTTGTGGAACTGCTCCTATGATGCAAATTAATAATGATTATCATGAAAATTTAACATCAAGAAAAAAAATAACTGATCTTATTGATAGTTTAAACTAATGGATTTATACAAAGCAGAAGCAAAAAGAGTAGGAGAAATAGTCTCTTCTAATACAACCTCTTTTATTGCCCAATGTATAAAAAATACTGATTCTGATGAACTTACTCTAGCTCAATCTCCATATTTTGGTAGTTTTGTAAAAAGTAAGTGTGACGAACTTGGTTTTGATATAATTGCAGTTGTATATGAGATATCTTCAGGTAGTATAGATTCTGTTCATAGACCAACCGCTATGAATCTTTCAAGACAAGAACTAAGGTTACAACAACCTCAAATATTTGATCTTTTAAAAACAGATTTTTCTGCTATAACTATTGGGTATATTTTTGAAGATAAATTATATCAAGGGATTCCTCCTCATCCACCACAAATTCATGATTTTGTTTATACCTGCGATTATAAAGAAATTGCCTTAATAACAGAAAAAAAAGATTATTTAAGAACTCTATTAAATTCTGGAGTAAGTCTTTCAGAAGAACTTTTAGAAGCAACAATAAGATATGGGTATTATTCAAGAGGTTGTAATAGAGATTTCCTTGTTTCTTCTGGTAAAGAGCTTTCTTCTTTAATGAAAGATAATTATGATAAATTAAGTTCTATTTTAAAAAAGATAAAACCAATCTAAATAAGATTTAATTATGAATTCAGATGGTTAATTTTTACTTTTAATAAAAGAATCATGTCAAATATGTTAGTAGAACAAAAATCAAGGTAAAGGATTCAGATTGTTTTATGAAAGAAAAACTATTACAACTACTAAAAAAAAAAGAAAACCTTAATCTTGAATTCAAAGAATCTCATAATAAATTACCATCAAATTTATTTGAAACTATTTGTGCTATGCTTAATCGTTCTGGTGGAGATATAATTCTCGGTGTTGATGATAGTGGAAATATTACAGGTATTAATGCTGATAAAATTGATTCTCTAAAAACAGAGCTTGTTACACTTTCCAATAATCCAGATCAATTAAAACCTCCTTTTATACTTTTTCCACAATCTTATGAAATTAACAATAAATGGATAATTCATATTCAAGTACCTGTCAGCTCTCAAGTTCATAAAAAAGCTAATACTGTTTTTGATAGAAGTGATGATGGAGATTTTAAAATTAATGAACCACACAGAATAGCTGAATTATATAATCAAAAAAGATCCTATTATACAGAAACCAAAATTTATAAATATCTGAAATTTGAAGATTTTAACCAAAAACTATTCCCTAAAATTCGTAATCTTATAAAAGGTAATAACCCAAATCATCCTTGGCTTAAATTGAATTACCAACAAATGCTAAAAACGGCTGGATTATGGAGACAAGATTCTCAAGTAGGAGAAGAAGGTTATACACTTGCCTCTGCATTATTGTTTGGTAAACCAGAAACAATATTGAGTATTGCTCCTTATTATAAAATAGATGCCTTAGTAAGAAAAATAGACACCGACCGTTATGATGATAGAGAATATATACAAGTTAATCTTATTGAAGCCTATGACAAACTTATGGACTTTATTGCCAAACATTTACCCGATAAGTTCCATTTAATCAGAGATCAAAGAGTTAGCCTGAGAAGTAAAATATTTCGTGAAGTTATTGCTAATCTTTTGGTACACAGAGAATATACAAATGCTGAACCAGCAAGATTGATTATTTATTCTGACAGAGTTGAAACCTTAAATCCTAATAATCCACATGACAGAGGAATTATTTCTCCTGATAATTTTACCCCTTTTTCAAAAAATCCTTTAATAGCTAAGTTCTTTACTCAACTTGGATGGGTTGATGAGCTAGGTTCAGGTGTACTAAATGTTAATAGATATTTGAAAGCTTACTCTGGCTCAAAACCTGAATTTATTGAGGACAATACTTTTAAGGTGATTATTCCACTATTTTCTTCTGAATTAACTGTCGGTGAAAAAATATCATCTGACGGTGCAAATGAATTAACTGTCGGTGAAAAAATATCATCTGACGGTGCAAATGAATTAGTTAACAAAGTAGTTTCTGAAATTTTAAATATAAGAAAAGACCTGAAAAAAAATATTGAAAAATTGCTTGTTTCAATAATAGAAAATGAAGGTAAAAAAGTAGTTGATTATGTCTTGTTGACTAAATTTCAAAAAAGGGCTATTGAACGTTATATAAAAATTTTAAGAGAAAATAATTTAGTGGAATTTATAGGAGAAACCAAAGCAAAAAGCTCTGGTTATTTTTTAACAAAAGATTTAAAAAAAAAGATAAAAAATGAATAATTCAGTAGTACAAAAATAAAAACTATTTTGCCCCGTATTGTTTTAATAAATCAATAACTTCTTTTTTGCTTGATTTTATTGCATGATCAAGTGCTGTTTTATTTTCATTATCAACTAAATTAATATTCTTTGTTTGTTTTATAATAAATTCTAAAATATCAAGATTAGAACCAGAATTAAGTGCAAAAATTAAAGGTGTGTATCCTAAATTATTCATTGGAAGAGCAAAAGTATTAGGCATTTTTTTGGCTATTAACTCTAAAAATTCTAAATCATTTATAACATATTCTACAAAACTACCTCCTTTAAAATTTTCATCAATTTGTCCAGAAAAAGAAGAATGTATTACTGTATTACCTCCTCTAAATTCAAATTTAAATTCAGTTTTTAATAACGAACCTTTTTCAATTAAAATCTTAGCCATATCTCTTTTTAGCTCTTTTTCATTATCTTTTAAAAAATTTGTAGTAGTGTATGCTAATGCATTATGACCTTCAGAATCTTTTAAATTAACATCTGCTCCAGCTTCAATTAAAGTTTTAAATATTTCAAAGTTATTAGTCATTATAGAAATCATTAATGGTGATAAACCTGTGTCTATAAATATATCTTTATTTTCATATACTAGAATAATATTTGAATTTGTATATAAATTAATATTTGCATTATTTTTTATTAGTAATTTAATTACATCAATATTATTATTTTTAATTCCTTGCATTAAAGGAGTCCACCCTTGAGAACCACTTAAATTAACATTTGCTCCTTTATTTATAATTGCTTTAATAAGTTCACTATTATTACCTCTAATTGCTGTTATTAAAGGAGTATCATTTAAAGAATTAACGAAATTAATATTATCAACTTTATCAAAGAAAAAATCTATTAATTCTTTATTTTTTTCTGATATGGATAAAATAAAAGCATCATTAGTATTTATAGATTTAGGTCTATAATTTTCAATTTTATTGATAAATTTTTTAATTACAGAATTATTTGTTCTACCTATTAAAAATTTAAATATTGAAATATAATCGTGTTCAAAATCTAAATTTTTATTACTCAATTTATCAACAAAAAAATTAATTATTTCTAATTTATTTAAAAGTTCTATTGGATATCCTAGACGTGATTGTTCAATTATTGCACCTTTATTTAGAATTAATTCTATCAATTCTTTATTTTCAAACATACAGGCAAAATGTAATAAAGATTTTCCGTTTAATTCCCTTGAATCTACATCAACGCCTTTATCTATCAATAATTTTATTGTTTCGGTATCATTATTTCTTGCAGCCAAAATTATAGGAAAATCATAGTCAGCATTTCTTATTTTTAAATTAGCATTGTTTTTAACTAAAAAATTAATTGTTTCTTTATTTTTATTTAGTATAGCTATATTTAGAGCTGTATTTTGACTTTTATTTTCTAAATTTATATCCGCTCCATTTTCTAAAAGAAATTTAACTAAAGGTAAGTTATTTTCTTCTGTTGCAAGCATTAAAGGCGTTTTACCAAACTCATCTTTTTCATTAATATATTTTGAAACTAATTTTATGTTGTCATAAATATTTTGATAATTTTTAGATTTAATACTTTTTATAATTGCATCGTTTTTATTTAAATTTATATTATTTATTGGATTACAGGAATAAATAGAGGTAATTAAAGCAAAAATAACTGAATAAAAAAGTAAGTTTTTTGTATTTTTAAAAAAATTAGTTCTCATTTTGTCTCCTTATATTTATTCTATTATTGTAAACTATTTTACTAAAAAAAATTGAATATTAAAAATTAAAAATATGTCAGGAATCTGATTAAATTTTTATATAATAACCTGTAAACATCGTAGAGACGCATTGCAATGCGTCTCTACCAAATATCATTATTTTATTTTAATTCAAAAATATATTAAAAAATAGTTGTAACAAAATCTTTTAATTCAATAGGTATTTCTTTAGTTAGTTTTTTTGCAAAAATATTAACTTTTATTCCTACTCCATTTTCTAATATTTTTCTTACAAAATTTTCTCTTTGATCATCCCAATCAGTTAATATTATTACTAAAGAAGATAAATTTTCAATATAAGGAGCTAGGTTGTTATAAATATCTTCAAATGGTGTGATATTTTCTTTTATTAATTTTTTTCCTTTTTTTTGTTTGTCAGGTTCAATAGAAGCTAATAATTCTAAAATATTTTCAAAATAAGAAATAGCACGACCAGATTGAAAATGATAAAAACTATTTCCAACAGCAAAAACATCGACTATATAATCATATCTTGATAAATAATCAGTTACAGTTGCAACATAAGATAATGCTTTTTCAAAATCATCAATATTTTTTGAATAAATATCAAAAACAATACCTAATCTTACAAAATATTCTTCAGTAAATTCTCTTACTATCGGAATTCCTGTTTTTGCCCAAGATCTCCAATGTATATATTTAGGATTATCACCATAGACAAATTCTCTTGTTCCTGTAAATTCTGTTGATTCTCCTACATTAGAAGAAAAAGAAATACCACCAGGTTGAAACTTTCTTCCCAATTTTATATCTAATGATTCTATCCTTTCATATTTTGGAAAAACAAATATTTTTGAAGGTGATTTATAAAAAACCCCATGATTAAAAATCGAAAAAGGAAAAGAAGAATAAATAATTAAACCTTTTGAATCATAAATACCTCTTTTTTTTATTTTAAAAGTTATTTCATAATTTATTTCTTGATCTTTTTTTATTTCTTCTATAGTAAAATCATCATAGTATTTTATATAAATAGACCAAATTAATTCTTTCACTTTTACTTGATAATAACTTCTTTTTTTTTCATTTTTTAGAGTTATATAATATTTTATAACTGTATCATTTTCTACTAAATTTGGCATAACTCTAGAAATTTTTAGTTTTGGTCTAAAAAAAATACCATAAAAAAAACTAACGGTAACTATTGAGGTTAATGTAGTAAAAAAAGCATAAGCCGTTGTATTAAAGGCAACAAAACTAAGAGGAGCAGAAATCATATTTATGATTATGATTGATTTACCTAAAGGTGTTAGAAATTCATTAAAAATATAAAATATATACTTTATCCAAGACCCTCTTTTAAATGCTGATTCTACACTTTCTAGTTGATATTGTCTGAATTCTTTTATCATTTTGGAATAGGCGTTTTAGAAACTATATCATGAATTACATCAGCTTTTTTTATTCCTGAATATTTAGCTTTAGTTTCTAAAACTATTCTATGAGATAAAACATAAATAGCTAGTTTTTTTATATCATCGGGTAAACAATAATCTCTATTTTCTAAAAAAGCTCTTGCTTTTATCATAGAAAAAAACATTAATGAACCTCTTGGGCTAACACCTAATTTTATTGAAGTATTATTTCTAGTTTGGTTTATAATTTCTATCATATATTTTGCAAGACTTTTTTCTACTTTTATATCAGCTATTTTTTTTTGAATT
>JBBTGK010000255.1:0-5668 GCA_038060635.1 Cyanobacteriota bacterium
AAGCTTCATTAATACCTTTTTCTGTTAAATTATCTTCTTCTGAATATACTAAAATTGTAAAAATTGTACCCATTATATATTCGGCTCTAATCGTTTTTTTTAATTCTAATGATAAAGCATTATTTTGTAATAAAAAAACAAAAATAAATCCTAAAAAAATTATTTTTTTCATAATATTTAAATATCAATATATATTTATTAATTTTAATTATATGCTACTTTTTTAATAAAAAATATTAATTTCTTTTCAAATTAAAGTATATTTTCTTTAAAAAATCTTAATATTTACTAACTAGTCATTTATCTTATTTAGGGTTATGATAAAATTATAAAATAAAGTATTAAGCCTGTTAAGTGAGGCTACTAAATGAAAATATGCTACTGCCCGGAAATATCGAGAGATGCCAATGGGTTGAACAGGTTTTGCCGGATTAAGGCATAACATAATGTAGCTTCTCTAAAGAGATAAGTCATTCAGAGCTAAAACTAAACGAGGGGCAGACTCTCAGTAATTTTAGTTGAGTTTTTTTCCTCTTTTAAGGTAAACAAGGAGGTAAAAATGAATAAAGAATATAAAGAGCTAATTATTGAACATGAATGGAAAGCTCTTGCTAAATTACTTGCCACACTTGATTCCTCAGATATTGCAGAAATACTTGATGAATGTTTGCCTGAAGATAATTCAAAAATCTTAAATTCCTTAACAACTGAAAAAGCTACTGAAATATTTGAATATCTTCCTATTGAAGTTCAAATCCCTTTAATTGACGTTTTACAAAGTGGTGATTTAGCTTTAATTCTCAATCAAATGTCATCAGATGATAGAACAAGACTTTTAGAAAAATTGCCTCCTGTTGTATTAAAAAGAATAATGAGAATTCTTAATCCAGATGCTTCAAAAGTTACTGGTATGTTACTTGCTTATGCTGAAGACACAGTAGGTCGACACATGACTAAAGATTATTTTTGCGTTAGAGCAGATATGAGTGTTAATGAATCAATTGAGTTTTTGCGAAAATATAAAAAAACAAGTAAAGGCCCTATTATCAATATGGTTTATGTTATTGATGGACAAGGTAAATTTATTAATGAAATAAATATGGCAACTCTTGTTTTAGCCTCTCCTGATACTAAAGTAACTGATTTACAAGATCATATTTTAATAAGTTTATTAGATACATCTGATATTGAAGAAGCTATTATTACATTTGATAAATATTCAAGATTTACTCTTCCTGTTATAGATTTTAAAGGATTATTAGTAGGAATTATTACAGGTGATGATGTATTAGATATTTCAGTCGAAGAAGCAACTGAAGACATTCAAAAAATGGGTGGTATGTCAGAACTTGACGCACCTTATATGGATATTGGTTTAGTTGGGATGATAAAAAAAAGAGGTGGTTGGCTTTCAATTCTTTTTGTTGGTGAAATGCTTACAGCTACTGCAATGGGGTATTATGAAGATGAGATTTCTAAAGCTGTTGTGTTAGCTTTATTTATTCCTTTAATTATTAGTAGTGGTGGAAATTCAGGCTCACAAGCAACTTCTTTAATTATAAGAGCTTTGGCATTAGGTGAAGTTAAATTAAAAGATTGGTGGAAAGTTTTTACACGGGAAATATTTATAGGTTTAATACTTGGTTCTATGCTAGGTATTCTTGGTGCAGGTAGAATTATTTTTTGGCCTACTAGAGTAGCTACATATGGAGAACATTATTTTTTAATTGCATTAACAGTCTTTTTTAGTTTAATTGGTGTTGTAACATTTGGAACTTTAACAGGTTCGATGTTACCTTTTATTTTAAGAAGAGTTGGTTTTGATCCAGCATCAGCATCAGCCCCTTTTGTAGCAACTTTAGTTGATGTTACAGGTTTAGTTATTTATTTTACTTTTGCCAGTTTTTTATTAAAAGGCGTATTATTATAGAAATCAAAGAATTTTATTATGAAAAAAACAAACCCTAGCTTTAGAATAGTTCCAAAAACAGGTGTTATATATGTAATGCAAAAAGCATCTGAATTAGGTTTTTCTTTTGATAATCCAGAGTGGGCAAATCTTGGACAAGGTGCTCCTGAAATAGGTGATATTGATGAGTCTCCAGAAAGAATTACTAGCATAAAAATAAATCCCCTTAATCAAGAATATGCACCAGTAGCAGGAGCTAAAGCTTTAAGAGAAAAAGTAGCTGAGTTTTATAATTTAATGCATAGAAAAGATAAAGAATCTCAATATACTTATGAAAATGTTTGTATTGCTGGTGGTGGAAGACAAGCTTTAACAAGAATTGCAGCTTCACTTGATAATATTAATATGGGGCATTTTATTCCTGATTACACAGCTTATGAAGAATTACTTTCAATTTTTAGAGGTTTTAACACTATTCCTTTACTTTTAGAAGCTGAAAAAAATTATAGAATTACAGCAAAAGAATTAAAATCTAAAATAATGGGCTTAGGATTAGGTGCGGTTTTACTTAGTAATCCTTGCAACCCTACAGGTCAAATAATACAAGGAAAAGAACTTAGTGATTGGATAAAAGTAGCAAGAAAACATGATTGTACTATTATTTTTGATGAATTTTATTCTCATTATATATATAATTTAAAAGAAGATGAAAAATATAAAATAATATCAGCCGCTGATTATATTGATGATGTTGATTCAGATCCTATTATTATAGTTGATGGATTAACAAAAAATTGGCGTTATCCAGGTTGGAGAATTAGCTGGATTGTTGCTCCTAAAAATGTAATAGAAGCTGTTTCTAGTGCGGCTTCTTTTTTAGATGGAGGTGCTAATAATCCTTTTCAAAATCAAACAGTAGAATTATTAAACCCTGAACATGCAATTCAAGAAACTATTGCAATACAAAAACATTTTAGAAAAAAAAGAGATTATATGTTCTCAAGATTGGAAAAAATGGGTATTGTAATAGAATCAAAACCAGAAGGCACTTTTTATTTTTGGGCAAATCTATCAAAACTACCATCACCAATAAATAATGGAATTAAATTTTTTGAAGAAGGCCTAAAAGAAAAATTTATTACAGTACCAGGAATATTTTTTGATGTAAATCCAGGAAAAAGAAGAGGTTTCCAAAATGCCCATTATCAAAATTATTGTAGAATAAGTTTTGGTCCAGAGTTAAATAAATTGGAAATAGGTCTTAATTCAATGGAAAGAATGATTAACAAATTTAAATAATTAAAAAACTCATACAATAGTAATGACAGGCGTAAAGCACTGCCACTACTATTATATTCGTTAACTTAAAAAATCAAAAAGAAACTATAAAAAATTAAACTTTTTCTAAAGAATCACAAACTTCATCTCTTGCTGCAATAACACAATCCAAAACATGACTCATAATTTCAGGAGTTATATAAACATTCATTGGAAACATTTTAATTGCATAAATTACAGCATCATGATCTGTCATATCTCTGTTATATTCTGTACTACGAAAACCAGTAGTAAAACTAAGATAAGGAGTACATTTATCATTTATTTTTTTACCAGATCTAAACCATTCAAAAAGTTTATCTCCTATGTTACGAGTAAGAGTATTGTATTTAATTAAATCATCTCTAAAATCAGGATCAATTAACTCACGATAAAATTGAGCCCTAGCATCAAACCCCTTAGGATAAATTCTTAAAAGTGTTACCAAACCATAATCTGAAGGATTTACACAAACCATTTCTGAAAAATTATCAATTTTATTTTTTAGAAAAACTTTATTTTCTAATATTCCACCCAAAATAGATTGAAAACCTTCATGACCAAAAAACTTTAGTGTTGCCCAACCAGCCATTGAACCAGTAGCAGTTCTAGAAACTTCTAAAGTATAATTCATAGGATTATAAGGTGAACGTGGTTGTAAATAAGCTTGCACTCCTCTTGAAAGAATAGATTCAAACTCATCTGCATTTTTATAAACAAAAACACTACTAATATAAGGTGAAAAACCTGTTTTATGGAAATCTACACCAAAGGCATCAGCATAAAAAATACCTTTAATTGCATTATAATTTTTTTCAATATATGGCAAAACTTCTTCAGAAAAACCTAGATGATTTTTTTCAAAATCATAATTTTTAAAAGCAATCCATGACCATCCAATAACAGAATCACAATACAATAAAGCTTTTCCATATTCTTCAGGATTCGGATATTTATCCAATAAATTACGAACGTCTTCAACTGGATCAAAGGCATTTGCATCAGTTGTAGCCATTGTACAAACAACAGAGACAACAGGAATTTTTTTATCAGAACAATCTTTTAAAACTTCTTCTAAATGAACCATATCCATTGCATTACTATCTATATCAGTTCTAATACGAATAATATTGTCCATTCCTAAACCAGTCCAATCACTACTATTTAGCATTGTATAGTGTGCTTGTTGAGAACATATTATTTTTGCATCTGTTCTTATACCAGTATTTCTGGAATTTTTTAGAACTCTAGTAAGAGCATATTTTAAATGATAAGTCCAACAACCTGAGCCACCATAAGTATAGACACAACCAGCTTTTTTAGCATCCCACCCAGCAAGATTTGCTAATATTCCACCTGACTCTAATTCTGCTTGATGTGTGTTCCATGCGTCTTCCCCTTCAAGAATATTAGGTGCAAAGATTTTTGTTAAAATAGCTGCCACAATTGCCGCTGTGTTACCTTGAGGATTAACATTACTCATTGTAAGAGGATGTCCCCAGTTTGGCATACCTTCAAATAATTTAATTACATCTTTAATTACATTTTCAGATGTACTCATTTCAGGATTTAAAAAAGAGTTCTTTACATTTTCAAAATCAATTGTTAGTGCAGGATTAGTTCCTAAAAATGCAGCACCACCATCTTTTTCTGGTCTTAAATTATCTAATTCTCTTATGGCAATATTAATTCCATCTGCCAAAGGATCAACTTCACCTCTATAAGGAGATGGGAATGAATCAAGCATTTCTGAACGGAATTTTGCCCACTTAGGCTTATTTTCAGTTTTAGAAGATACATCTACTTTTTTATCTTCTTCTATTTTATTATTCATGATTACCTTTAGTATTTTTAACTTTCTAATTATAATTACCTGAAATTTAAATTTTTATTAGTAATTGGTATAAAAGCGGTTTGATGAATCAAACATATACGATTAGATTGTTTTTTAGAAGATAAATTTTTTAGATAAAACTTCAAAAACCTCTATTTTATTATTTTCATGTTACTAAACTAAAAAATGTTAAAAACTTAGATATTAAATAAAATTAAAACTACTAAATACAGTGTACAAGATATTTGTTAAAAATAATTAAATATATTACTCTAAAGTTAATAAATTAATTTATTTTTACAGTGTTTTATAAACATATTAGAAATTGATAAGGATTTAGAATTAATTAATAATCCATTTGTATTGGCTGTACATGTAGTGATTTGATTCATCAAAACCTTTATAAAAGTTCAGGATGTTATTTAATTTCTGATCATGGTTTTAATTTTTACACTTTTTTTACAATTACTGCAAATTTATTTAACAACTAAAAGTGATAATAATAATATAAGAAATATTTTAAAAACGGAGAAACAAAAAAATGAAAAAGTTTTTTTCAACATTAGTAGCGGTTTTATTAGTATCAGGTTGTTCAGCTCATATGAATG
>JBBTGK010000256.1:0-5951 GCA_038060635.1 Cyanobacteriota bacterium
GATTACCTTTTTCTTCAATAAAAGTACCACAATTAAGCCTTTCCATTAAATTTGACTTTTTTTTAATATCTTTATCATGAATTTTTAATGAATGAACAAGATTAGAAAACCTATCTTGATAAACATTTCCTCTTATTACATTTACTTCTGTTATATTTTCAATAATATCTATATAAACTTTTAAAATAAATGGAATTATTTCAAATGGTTCATCTGAATCTTTTTTTTAAATAATCTGATATTTTGTAATATAATGCATATTAGAAAAACTTGTAAGAAATTTCTCTACAACTGAATTAAATTCAACTGTATTAATATCTATATCTCCAAGTTCATAAACAAGCCATATTTCATCACCAATTGTTTTCATAACAAAAATATTATCAAAATTTAATGGTGGGCTTAAGGGATCCTCAGATAATAACAAATTATCATATAAATCAAATTCCAAATTGTACAATAATTTAGCAAAATTTTCATACTCTTGATTTATTTTTTCTGAATCACCTTCATAGAAATCATGAATTTTTTTCTTTATTTTTGTTGAATTTGCCAAATCAATAGAAATTGAAATCATTTTTTGATTTTTTTTCATTTAAACACCAATAAAATAAAAATTTAGCATTCCAAAGAACGTTTAATTTTTATTATATCCAAATTCCCTTGATAATAAAATATCTTTCCAAAATGATTCACGTTTAATTATTTCTTTATCTTCTGAGTTCATACTACGTGTTTCTAAAATTGTATATTGGAAATTTTCAACATATTCAATACCATTTTCTAAAATTATTTGTTTTAAATCTTGATTTCCTCCATGTCCTGTTTTTATATATTCTGTCCATCTATTCCAAAAAGCATTTTCACCATAAGCAGAACCAACGTATAATTTTCCAGTTTTTTTATCAGAAATTAAATAAACACCTTTAACATTTGATAATGCTGTTTTCCAAGAATTTTCTTCTTGTAATATAATTGATTTAAGTATTTCATGTTTTATTTTAATATTTTCATATCCTTTGAATGGTTCAACTGTATATTTTTCTCTTAAAATTTCTAAAAGTTCAAAATTATCAATACAATTTTCAAGATATGGATATGATTGTCTAAATATTTTTTCATATTTTATGACTAATTTTCCAATTAAATTAGTTGAAATATCTTTTAACTCAGTTTGATAATAAAATCTACCATCTTTATTTTGAACTCCTTTTTGTTGATATATACCTGCAAAAATCCATTCATTTCTTCCAAAATATATTAAAGATAAAATATATTCTCTTTCAAAGTTTTTTTTAGATTGGTTTTCTTGCCATTCTTTAAATTCATTTCTATAAAATACATTAAGTGGTTCAAACCTATCATTTCTTCCAATTGCAAAATGAATTTTAGTTTTTGATTTTAACTCTTCTGTTATTCCAATAATATCTGATATTTTCATTTATAATATTCCTAAAATATATTCTCTAAATTCATAAATTTCTATTTTTACAATAAGAATTAAAGTAATAATAAAAAATAATTTAAAACTAAGTATTTATTAAAAAAATAAAGCTTTTTTTGATAATATTATATTATATTAAAAATAAAAATAGGAATTTTTTAATGAATGATAAAGAATGGCATGAAAAAATAAACAATATAAAACCTACAGATGAAATATGCTTTAATTGTAATCATGTTATTTGGGCTGTTGCTGGTGGTGCAGGAGTAATTTGTAGAAACGATAAAAATCAAGTTGATAATAAATCATTTAGAATTCCAAGTAGATTCCATTCTTGTTAATATTTTCAATTAAAAGAAACATTAAGTAGATAAAAAATTTAAATAGTTTTTATATGCCTTAAATATTGATGAATAAAAGTTTTAAAAATCAAGTGCTAGTTTTTGGCGGTGATTCTGACAGAATACAATACTTCTGGCGCATTTTATTTTCTTTATTTCATTAATACCTTAATGATAAAAAAATAAATTATTAACAAGAATTTAATATTAATTGTAAGGTTTCATAAAACTAAATTAATTATAAATATCAGTACATCAAGTTTTAAAATAATTTCGGAAAAATTTGACGGAGGCAAATTAATAATTTTTGTAGTACTAAATGTATATCCAATGCATCGATTATACATATTCAAAAGATGCAATATATTATTTTTTTAAGGATTAAAATCATGAAATCTATTTCAAAAAAAATGATTTACGCTTTTATGTTAGCATTTTTGTTAGGTTCTTGTAATCTAAACACTCGAAGTTTTAAAGAAGATACTTTATTAAAACCTAAAGATGTTTTGGTTAAGGACTCTGAGAATTTTAATATAAAAGCTAAAAAACAAAGTGTAGAAGGATGGTCTAGCCAAACAGGGTATAAACAACAAGACACTACTATCAGAAGAAATATTGTTGCGAAGGCTTTAAATTCTGTTGGTAATTCTTCTGGACAATCAACTACAATGTTTAATGGTCGAAACGCTTCTTGGCTTACAGATATTGCTGATGGTGATGGAGTAAGAATTAGAAAAGGTTTTTTACTTTATGATGGCTGGTTTAAAGAAAAAAAACCTAAGAAAAAAACCTTGGCTTCTCTTAAAACTGATATATACAAAGTATTTTCAGGTTCAGGATATCAAAAAGCACAAAAAGATGCTTTAGTAAATAGAATAGAATTATCTTATTTAACTAGATATCCTTTTTCATTATTTAGTAAAAACTTTTCCTTAATTCCAGTAAATGATGAAGAAACCCTAGCTTTTCTTGGTTTTAGAAAACAATGCCTCGAATGGGTTATTACTACATCATTAAATGCAGGTGGTGCAAATATAAACTATAAAAATGCTGTGGGTGTAAGCAAAGATAATGTAAGACCTGGAATGGGGTTTTATAATATTAACACTCACGCTATGATTATTGTTGATGTAAAGTATGATGCTTCTGGTAATCCAATAAAGTTAAAAGTTGCTGAATCTAATTATCCTGAAAAAGGTAATAAATGGTTAAACCCTAATGGAGATATACCATGGGAGAGAAAAATATCTCTTAGAGAAGTTAATTTTGGTTATACCATTGTAAACTTCGGATAAGATAATATTTTATTCATTAATACTATTTGTTTATTCTTATGAATTTAAAAGATCTTCTTCAAAAAGGGATCTTTTTTAGTAATTATAATAATTTTGATAAATTTACTTGAATTCAAAAAACTTGTTGGAGATTTAAACTTATATATAAATATTCTAAAAGAATACTTATTTTTTAAAATTCCAAAAAACTGATAAACAAAAAATTAATTTTTATTTAATAGATATTTAATATAAATGTTTAAATTAAAGGTGAATAAATTTTCTAAGAATAATAGATATCAATATTTTTTATGAGGTGCATTTATGAATACAAGTGAATTTGAAAAAGGTGAAATTAAAAAACTTTTACCTTTCCGCATTGCTTTTGTATCTATAATATTTAATTTATTATTAATGTTTTCTTGCTCTAATAAAATACCAGTAGCAGGTAATTATAATACAGAATTAAAAACAGGATTAAAAGGAACATTGACTTTTTCAAAGCAATCTGTAGATTTGTATAGAAAGGTAAAAAAATTTTCAGTTAAAGGAGAAGAAAATATACCAGAAGAATTTTTACCAATTAAAGTAAAAATAAAGTTAAAACCAGAATTAGGCATAGAGTCTGAACTTGTAGTTCCAGCAGAAGAAGAAAATACAGAAGTTACTTTTAGTAATATTGAAATAGGAAACATAGATTATGAAATAGATGCAATTAATAAAGATAATAAAATAATAGGAATAAAGAAAGGTTCTGATATTTTAAGTCTTGACGGAGAAAATGTTTTTAATGGAACAGTTGATATAAATTACACTAGTAATGATAATATTAATAATGATGATAGTAAACCAAAAACAGTAAATCCCGTTTTTGTAATTGGTTTTAACTTCAAAAATATACATTCTAATACTGATACTACATTATTAAAAACTCCTTCTCTTCCTTTATCAAGTACAATTCCTATTGTTTTAACTAGTTCTCAACCTATAATTGAACAAGATACTTTAGGTTCAAATTTAGTAGTAAACTCAATAATAGAAAATGGTGATTCTATATCTATATATAGAAAAGCTAATTCAAATGATATGAGTTTAGCAAAAATAGATAAAAAAGGAATTATTCAAAAAAAGAATGAGAATTTTTTTATGTACACAAATAATAGTGGCTACATAGGTGTACTTAAAACACTTAATGATGGTAACAATTTTATTGTAGCAGGTTTATACCAAGATAAAAATTCAACATATAGATTCATAAAAGTATTTATAATAAATGCTGAAACCCTTGAAGTTAAAAACGACTTTACAGTAAGTGATTCAGATATTAAAGGTTATAATTTTGAAATTGGAGGTAAAAATGGTAAATATTGTTTAGTTTACTCACAAAACGAACAAAAGATGTATTTACAAAAATTTACTGCTTCAGGAACTTATGGAACAGAACAATTCTTTTATTTTAATAGCTCACAAAGAGGTTATATTAATGATGTATACCTTGATTCTTTAGGTGTTTTTAATATTCTTATGGAAATAAGATCTACTGAATCTGCAAGAGGTGTATCTAACTTAAATAGTGGTACTTTTTTAATTCCTGATTCAGCTTTTAGAAATGATTTATTTTCCATGTCAGGAAGTAAAATTGTCCAATCAGGTTCAAATAGTAAATTTCTTCTAAAAAATGGTTTTGAATTTATTGTGAGTGATTTTTATCCTCCAGATCCAACTAGTAACAGGCAAGTAGATGTTATGTTTACTGATTTGAAAAAAGTATCAGGTGATATTAATTTAGTATATCTTTCTAAAGATACTGATGGGTTACAAAGTCGTTTAGATCAAAGTTTTGGTATTAACTATTTTGCTATTGCTTACAGTTCATCAGGAACAGCAGGTAAAAAAGATGGTGTATATGTTAGTATTTTTTCTAAGGATAATAAATTAGTTTCTAATTTTCAATTACCATTTAATACAGCAAATAATCCAAATATCTTTTTAAATATTGCTTTTAGTAATGAGGAACTAATTGCTTATTATCTTGATAGAAGCAAGAGTCCAACTACTTTAAAAGTAAAAAAATTTGATTTAAATGGCATCGAAACCAATTAAAATATTTAAAGACCACTTTTTAACAGTGGTCTTTTTTATGTCTATAAAATTCGGGAACATATACTTAAAACAAATAACTTATATAAAAAAAATGATAAAATATTAATAATCTAATTAGGATAGATAATCTTGAAAAGTAAACTTTACCAAACAGAAAATATATGGCAATATTCAGCTTTTGGTAAGAATGCTGGAAATATTTTCGCTTTGGAAACATTAGTTTTTGGATTAACTTATGAAATTTATAATAAAAAAAGCTCTAAAAGAGTAAATCATAAAGATTTTATTAAAGATTTCTTTTCTTCAAATCCTAATATCGTTCTTCCTTATTATATAAATACTAAAATTACTGTAACTGCTCCAAAGGGTGTAAAAAAAGACCTTATTAATCCTAAAAATACAAATGTTTTTGATCTTCTTTCTGAAAGAATTATTTCTAAAACTTCTATAGAATCTGAATCAAGCTTAATAATTTTGACTGGTGCTTCTGGTTCTGGAAAAAGTACTGCTATTCAAGGTATTGCACATCAAACATTATTCGGAAAGCTAAAAGAAGAGCATTATATGCCAATTTACTTAACTATTGATTTTGATAATACTGAAAATAGTTTAAAAATTATAAAAAATGGAACAAATTTTGATTTCTATGATAAAAATATCGATAGTTTTTTAAATTATTCTTTTCCTATTCTCTTTTTTATTGATACTGCGTTAGTAACTGAAGGTAGAATAAGAAGAAGAGTTTCTCTTCAAGAATTAAATGAAATTATTGAGAAATTAGAAAATAAA
>JBBTGK010000257.1:0-11146 GCA_038060635.1 Cyanobacteriota bacterium
TGATAATTATCCAATTCATAATGATCCATGGAATCCTTCTGGAAATGATTATCCAAATGGACATCATGATAATTATCCAATTCATAATGATCCATGGAATCCTTCTGGAAATGATTATCCATTGAACTCTGATGTAATGAGAAAAGAGTACAATTTTGCA
Source organism: Cyanobacteriota bacterium (assembly GCA_038060635.1). GTDB lineage: Bacteria > Cyanobacteriota > Sericytochromatia > UBA7694 > JACMQJ01 > JBBTGK01. The sequence goes on from JBBTGK010000257.1 coordinate 161, forward strand.
TTACAAGAAGGGAATGCAGGTAAGTTATTAAATTTGGCAAAAATTGAGAACAATCAAAACTTGCTTTTTGATGTAACTGCTGGGGAAATATTGAATAAATCATTTGAAATAGGTTTAGCCAAATCAGATTCTAGGGCTTTATTAGAAATAGCAAAATATGAAAATCAAAATAATTTAATGCCAAATATAACAGCCGAAAGTGTTTTATATTCTTCTTATAAATCAGCTGTATCTAACAAAGATATAAATACGTTGATAGGAATAGCTCAATATGAACGTGATAATAATGTCATGAGTAATGTTAGTTATGATGAGATAATAAATACTATCAATAATATTCGTTATGATTATTAGATTAAATTAAATAAGTTCCTATAAAAAATAGAGAGGTTGTAAGACCTCTCATTTTTTTGTTTATATTTTTTACCAAGAAGGAAGCCAAGATTTAACATAGCTTACGCCACCGCTAAAATAGCTTTTTGCAGTAGAAACACCTGAAACAACAGAACTTTTTACACTTTCAATTTTTTTACTTGCATAATCTTCTACTTTATTTACGATATTAGAGGCTTCTTTTTTTATAGTATTTACTGTATTAACAACTTTTTCTTCTATTTTTTTTTCAATTTTTATAACTTTATCTTTTATATCTTTTGCTGTTTCTGTTACATATTTTTTTGCTTGATTAATTTTACCAACTACAACAGTTTTTACTTCTTTTGCTTTAGTATAAATTTTATCTGCAACAACAACAACTTTACCAATTTTTCCTGCTACATAACCAGGAAAAGAATCATATTCATTAGGAACTTTAATATCAGATGATTTTATTTTTTTACCATCTGGTGTAGTTAATTCTTTATTTTTTGGAACAATTACAATAGAAAGACCATTATATCCTGTGTTCATGTTAAAATCCTTTCCTTTAACACTAAACCCACCTTTTAAGTTTTTCCATTCTTTATTAAAATCATCAACAGACATTGAACGTGTATAACCACCTGATGGATCTGCAAGTTTTAGATCAGTTACTTTACCTTCTTTATCTTTTTCATAACCTTTTAGAAACATCCAATGATAATCTAAATCATTTGGACTTTCTGGTGTTGTATCAACTAAAACCATTGAAGGGACACCTTTATCGATTCTATTTACAAGATCATCTATAGAAGTATTTTTTTGCATACCAGCATTAAAACCTTTTGATTGAGCATATTCAACAATTGATTTTGGAGAAGTAAACATTCCACCTTCATTAAGATTAGAAGATCTTATGGCTTTATCAATTTCAAAATGGTCTGTTTTTTTCTTAGGATCATTATTATGATAATTTAAAACTGATGATAAAGATGTTGTTCCACAAGCATTTGTATCGCCTTGATCATCTATACTACAACTTAATTCTGTTGTTTTTTTATCCTCTATTGGCGTATCTTGAATACTTGAGGTTGAAGTTGTTGAAGATAAACTAGATAAGGCAAAACCAATATTTCCTAATGGATCAAAATCATGATTTTGATAGTTATTAGATAGGGGTTTTCCATCTTTTGGAGATAGATCTATTTTTTCATACGGTATTTTAACTTGCTCTGTTTTATCTGGATTTTTAGGTGGTGTTACTTTTTCAATATTAACATTAGAAGAACTTCCAGTTATTTTTCCACCACTCATAAAAAACCTCTTTTTAGTTTGGATAATTATTTTTTTTATAGAATAAATATAAATAAACTTTCTTAAAAAAGTAAAAGAAAATTATTTTATATTACATAGAAGTTATTAAATGTATTTTTTACTTATTTTTGAATTTTATAAAATCTGGAAATAAATTTTTCTGTAACATCTTTTTGTATTTTAAAACAAGTTTTAAAAATAAACTCTTCATCAAAACCTATTCTTTTTACGCCTGTATATTTTAAATATTGAGCATAATTACTAAAAACATCATCTAAAAAATTAGTTTCAAAAACTTCTTTAGTATATTCTTTAAAATCAAAATAATTTTTTCGTAAAACTTCAACTCCATATTTTTCTGGATAAGTTATTAATGCAGAAGCTGGTTCTAATGTAATTGGGCTAAAAGAAATATTATGAATATTGTCATATTTATTATAAAGTTTTTCACATAAAATATAAATTTCTTCTATATCTTCTTTAGTTTCATAAGGAACACCCAAAAGACCTGAAATACCAACTGTAATATTTTTTTTTATTTTACAATAATCTAAAATATCTTCAAAAAACTCATTGGTATAAAAAATTGGTTTTATAAAATTTAATTTGGCTAGTTTTTTTCTTAATTTTTCTGAAAAAACTTGTAAATCGAAACCAAAAATTAATTTATCAAAAGTTTCAGACATAAGGTCTATAAATTCTTTTGAAGGTAATGTCCAAAAATAAAACTCACAAGAATATTTCTTTTTTTCTAATTTAGCAAAAAGATTTTTATAAAATTCTTCTTTTCCTATTGCTAAAGGGTCATAATCTAACATAAAAGAATTAGATTTAGATTTTGAGGTTAATAGTTCTATATCACTTATTACAGAATCTACATCTCGATAAATATAACCAAGTCTTCCAAAAATTTCTTTTTGCCCTTCTCTTCCACCACCGCAATAAAAACAATTCATTGCACAGCCTTTACCAGTCCAAATATAATTTGAAACACCTGACCAATATTTAAATTTATTTGCAGTAATAGAACTAATTTTTAAATCTTTTATGGATTCATTTGTTTGAACATAATCTTTTTCATAACTAAAAAGTTGATTATCTTTTTTTATAATACAATTTTTGTAATTTTCACCTTTTATTAAACTAAAAACACCTTCTTCTCCATCTCCTTTTACGACTGCATCAAAAAAGGAGTTTTCTAAGATATCTTTAGCATAATGAGTTGCTGTTTGACCACCACAAAAAACAAATATTTCAGAGTCAAATTCTTTTACTTTTTTTGCAATATATTCTGCACCGTAAAGAGTATCCCACCATTTCAGACTAATTCCAACAAATTTGGGCTTAAGTTTTTCAAGTTTAGATTGTAATATGTACTCAAATTCATTTTTTAAAAAAAGTATTTCTACAGATATATCTTTTTCTTCTAAATAAGAAGCTATCCATAACAATGAGTTGTTAAAAAGAGAGCTGTTGCCATTTTTTTGTCTAGGAGGATTTATTAATAATAAATCAATCATCTAAGCTTCAGCTTCTTCTACTGCTTCCTCATCGGCATCATCATATTCATTTCTAATTTTGTTAAATAATTCATTAACAATACCAAGTTGGGCACTAAATTGAGCATCAATTGTTCCTGAGTTTGTTTCTATCAAACATCCACCTCTTGGAATTGCATAGTGTCCAGTGATAACAAAATCTTGAACATCTGGCAAAATGCCTCTAAAATATGCTTCTTTAGGTAAAATAAGATCCAAATCAAGAGGATTAACTTTAATAAGAACTCTTTCAAGATCTGAAACTCTTTTTATAGCTCTATCAAGTATTTTTATACATATCTCAGGTCTATTAAATAGCTCTTCTTTTACAAGTGCATCAGAAAGCATAGTACAAATTTTTATTAGTTTTCCTTCATTTTCTCTTACAGCAGAAGGGAACGCTTTATGAAGATCATTCAATGCAGTAGTAGTATCCATAAGTAATTGAGCATTTTCTCTGATTGCTTCTTCTCTTCCTTCTTGATATCCAACATTAAAACCGTCTTGAGTAGCAGCTTCAACTATTTGTTGGTGTTGTTCTTCTGCATTTTCAATTATTCTAGCCGATTCACCATTAGCTTCTTCAATTATTTGTTCACCTTGCATTCTATAGTCATCTTCAATTCTTTTGCCTTCATCTCTTGCTCCTGTTTTAATTTTTTCAGATTCTGCAACAGTAGAATTGGCATCATCAAGAATTCTTTGAGATTGTTCTTTTGATTCATCAATCATTTCTAAACTTCTAGAATAAGCTTCATCAAGAATTTGTTCTCTTCTTGCAATAATACTTTTTCCTGCTGAAATTAATTTTTCATCTTCATTCATTTTCTGTTTGTAAAAATCAACAGTTTTTTCTATATGTTCTTCAGCTTCATTTTCAATTATTACTCTTTGTTTTGAAATTACAGATTGAACGTGTTCTTCAACTTCAGAAAGAGCAACACTTCTTTCTGCATAAATATCTCTTTTATAAAACTCTAATCTTTCTTCGGTTATATTTTTTATAGCATTTTCAAGATCTTGAAAAACTCTATTCATAGAATTAAAATCTTTGGCTTGAGATAATAAAGTAGCTCCTTCACCTAAAAGATTATCAACTTCATCACTGGTTATAAATTCACTTTGTTCTATTTCAAAGTCTTTTGATTTTTTATATCCTTGAAGTACAGAACTTGCTTCACCAGTTGTATCTATTTCAATATTTGAACCTGTCCAAGATGGTAAATCTCTTTCAAGAGATTCTTCTAGTGAATGTATAGCATTAGAAAAATCATCAACTAACATTTCACCTTCAGATCTATGTTTTTTGGGTTCTTCTATTTCTTCTACAAAACTATCAAAGTCATCTTCTTCTTCATAAAGATCTTCTTCTACTACTTCATTTTCTATTTCTTCGATTGAAGAAACACCAATAACAATAGTTTTACCTAGATAAACACCTTGATCTTCATCATACTCATAACCATGTTCATTTAGGTATTCTTCGGATTCATCTTCAGGTTCATAAGATTGTAACTCATCTTCAGATTCTACAAAAAAAGTATCATTACCAGAAAAAACTACAATTTGACCTTGAACTATCTCTTCATCTTCGTCTGCATCTATATATTCGTCATTATCAAATTCAGAATAAACTTCTTCAGAATCGTCTTCAAGTTCAAATTCTTGGTATTTTATATTTTTAGCTTTTAATAGCATTTAAAGACTACCTTAAATTAAGAATAAAATATTTAGCTAGAAAAGTTATTAAAACAATAAACTTTTTTATTTTTTAAATCTAATTATATCATGGAAAAACAAGATTCTTTGTTTATTTTATTAAAAAAATCTTGAAGGTTTACTTTCCTGTTAATACAAATAGAGAGAAGTATTCGGGCATTTATTTTTTAGATGAAAAAATCAAGCAAGCTTATCTTTTACAAAACTTAATGGAACCTTTTAAAAAAATTAGCGTCTATATAAATAAGGGACGAGTCGGGTGTCATGAAATAAAAATAAGTGAACCTGACTTTTTTATTGCCTAAATTTCAAATATACGTTAACAAAATTATAATACAAATACACAAGTCACTGAAGTCCATTGTTCAGGAGAATAGATCTGTATTTGAACAAGGGTGCTTTAGTCCATTGTTTTTGCTCTAGTTTTTTTCGAGAGTATGTCATTTTTGGAATAAAAGAATTTTTTTTTTAGCTAATATTTTAATATAGCTAAAACTTGTGCCTTAATAATTTCTATGCTTTACTAAATTAAATTATTAACTAGTTATTTTCAGTTATAAAAAATGTTAGAAATAAAACCAAATAAAATAAATAAAGAACTAAGAAGTATTTTAAAATCAAAAGTACTTGATGATTTTCCAGCAATAACAGCTTACTCTATTGATGCAAGTATTTATAAAATAGAACCTCAATCTATTGTTTTAGTAGAAAATGAAGAAGAAGTTATTAAAATAGTAAATTATGCAAAAGAGCATAAAATACCTATAACAGGAAGAAGTGGGGGAACTAATCTTACAGGAAATGCAGTAGGAGAAGGAATAATAATTGATTTTTCTAAAATGAATACTGTTTTTGAAATAAATAAAGAAGATAAAACCTCTATTGTAGAACCTGGTATAACACTTCATGAATATCAAAGAGATTTAGAAAAATATGGCTTGATGTATGGACCAGATCCTTCTAGTGGTGATATGTGTAAGCTTGGCGGTATGTTTGCAAATAATTCAGCAGGCCCTCACACTTTAAAATATGGAGCAGTAAAAGAAAATGTTATTGAATTAGATGTTATTTTAGAAAATGGAAAAAAAGTAATTGCAAAAAGCTATGATTTAGAAACTAGTGAATATTTTTCATTAATTAAAGAACATAAATGGGTTGAAACACTTGTAAAACTAATAAAAGATAACAGAGAAGTAATAAATAAAAAAAGATTAGGTGTAAGTAAAAATTCTAGTGGATATAATTTATTAGCTTTATCTGAAGGTTTAGATAAAAATATTTTACATTTACATCAACTTTTTATCGGAAGTGAAGGTACTTTAGGGCTTATTACTAAATCAAAATTACCTCTTTTTGAAAAACCAAAGTCAACCGCGACAATGTTGGTTTACTTTAAAGATATTCAAGAAATAGGTGATGGTGTAAAAGATATTTTAAAAACAAAACCTTCTGCATTAGAAATAATGGATAATAACACCCTTAATCTTGTTGGACGTAAAAAATTCAATATTCCTCAAGAAGCTATTGCTATGTTGTTGGTAGAATTTGATCAAGAACCTATAGAAGAAAGAATAGAAGAAGTAAAAAAACTTTCAGAAAAATATCAACTATGTGAAGAAATAGCAGTAGCTCATAGTAAAGAAGAACAAGATATTTTATGGAAAGCCAGAAAGGCTATTTATCCAACATTATATAAATATGGAGATAATAAAAAACCTATAAATTTTTGCGATGATGTAGTTGTTTCTGCTGATAAATTGCCAGAATTAATAAAATATCTTGATAAAATATTTAAAGATTATGATGTTCCTGTTGCTATTTATGGACATATTGGAGATGGTAATGCACATATAAATCCACTATTGAATATTAATGATCCTGAAGAATTTAGAAAAATGGTTGAACTTTCAGATCATATTCACAAAGAAGTTATTAACAAATTTGATGGTTCTATTTGTGGAGAGCATGGAGATGGAAGAGTAAGAGCAGAATTTTTAAAAGAAATGTATGGAGAAGAAATTTATTCTCTTTTTGAACAAGTAAAAAACCTTTTAGATCCTGATAATTTAATGAATCCTGATGTAAAAATAACTAAAAAAAAGTTTACTGAAGATATAGATTTAGAAAGATTTGAAAAACAATGTGCTACTTGTGGTAAATGTAATTCTGTTTGTCCTATCTATGATATTACAGGCGATGAGAGCAACGGAGCTAGAGGATGGTTTCATATTCTTACAGATAAAGATTATTCTTATGAAAATTCTAAGAGAGTTGTAAATGCATGTGTTAATTGTAAAAACTGTGCAACTGTTTGCCCTGCTGGTGTTGATGTAGCAGAAATTATTTTAGAAAAAAGAGCAGAACATCCAAATAAATTGACAGAACTTATTTTTAAATTTCAACAGAATGAACAATTTTTTGCATTAGCTACTACTTTTATGGGAAATACACAGCCTCTTTGGGATAATAAGTTATTTAGACCAATAATTGAAAAACTTTCTAAACCAATTATGAAAGTAATTGCCCCAACAGCAAGAATACCAAAAGAAATGGTTTTTCCTAAATTAGCAAAATCAACACTAAGAGAAAAACATGGTTCTTTAACAGAAGAAGCTGGTAAAAAAGGTGAAATAGCTTATTTTCATGGTTGTGCTGCAAATTATATCGAAAATCAAATTGGTGATTCTGTAATAAATGTATTAAGAAAAAATGGTATAGAGCCAGTTCTTCCAAAACAAAGATGTTCAGGAACTCCTATTATTACTTATGGAAATAAAGATATAATGATAGAAAATGCCAAATATAATATAGATTCTTTATTAAAATACGAAAAAATAATTACTTCATGTGCTTCTTGTAATCTTATGATAAAAGAATATGAGAAATATCTTGATGATGAATATAAAGAAAAAGCGGAAAAAATTAAAGAAAAAGTATATGATATTTCAGAATTTCTTTTTAAAGAGTTAAAAATAAAAATACCTAAAGGTTTTGCAGAAAATAAAAAAGTTACTTATCATTCTTCTTGTCATTTAAGAGCAGCAGGAATAACAAGTGAACCTAAGGATGTTTTAAAAAGCATTCCTAATTTAGAATATGTAGAAATGAGAGATTCTGAAAGATGTGCTGGTGGTGCAGGAAGCTTTATAATAAAAAATTATGAGCAATCAAAAGAGATTTTTTGGAGAAAAGAAAGAGGTATTGAAGAAAGCAAAGCTGAAATTGTTACAACTTCATGTCCAGCCTGTGAAATTCAATTAAAAGATGGATTAAAAGATAAAAATGTAGAAGTAAAACATGTTATAACCCTTTTAAGTGAAGCTTATGATTAATTTTTTAATAAAAAAAACTTTACAATATTCTAAGAGAACCTTAAGGATAAAATAATTTTTTTCTAAGCTTGATGAATTATGATGTTAATTATGAGGGAAAGGTGTAATAACATCAAAAAACTCAAATTAGTATAAAGATAAAACAGGAGTTTTAATATGAAAAATTTTTTCAGTATGTTAGTAATAGGTTCTTTAGTTTTAGGTAATGCTGCTTTTGCTGAAGATGCTAAAAAAGAAGTAGCTCCAAGTGCAACAAAAACCGAAGTAAAAAAAGACGCTAAAAAGACTGACAAAAAAATGGATGCTAAAAAAAGCGACAAAAAAATGGACGCTAAAAAAGCTGACAAAAAAATGGATGCTAAAAAAGCTGACAAAAAAATGGATGCTAAAAAAGGCGATCACAAAAAAGATGCTAAAAAAGCTGACAAAAAAATGGACGCTAAAAAAGGCGACGTAAAAAAAGTTGCAACAAAGAAAGTTGAAGCTAAAAAAGAAGAAGCTAAAAAGTAATTAATATTTAGTTTTATAAAAGCTATCTTAGAAATTAAGAGAGCTTTTTTATTTTATTAATAATAGATATGGAGAAGATTAATCTGTGATTTATTTTTTTCTAAAAAAATCTATTTATATCGACCTCTTTTAATATTTGTTTTTGATTTATTATAAAATCAAATATTTGTTTTGCAAAATAAGGAGATAACATAACACCTTTAGTTCCCAAACCATTAAAAATATAGATGTTTTTATATTTTGGATGTTCGCCCAAAATAGGTTTTTTATCTGATACGGTTGGTCTTATACCAACTTCTTTTTTTATTATTTCATAATCTATATCTAATAAATTTGTAAGTTTATTTATAAGATCATTAATTCCTTTTTCAGTTATTTCTTCGGTTAAATCATTCCATTCATAAGTAGCACCAACTTTATAAATATTTTCTTTGGTATTTACTAGATAAATACCCTTTTTAAAAACTTTGTTTCTTTCAAGTATTTTTTTATTATCTTTTATAGAAATAACTTGACCTTTACATAGTAAAAATTTTATTTCTTTAAAAAAAGGGTTATTTATTGCATGATAACCTTCGCAAAAAATTATTTTATCAAAAGAGTAATCTTTATATATCCATTTTTCATTTTTGTATTTTAAATATTCAAAATTAATATCTTCATAAATTAGTTTATTTTGAAAGTATTTTTCAAATGCTTCTAATAATGATGGCACATTTAACCAACCACCATTTTTTATTGATATATAACCACTTTCATCTTTAATGCCATTATATTTATGATTATCTAATTTTAAATAAGTTGAATTTTCTTTTTCATCTAATTTTTTTAGTGATAAATTTTTTTCATCTTGATTTTGAAAAAAATTTAAAATTTCCTCTTCATGATATAAATTTAAATTCAAATCTTTTTCTATATTTTTATAAGTAATTTTTGCAAATTCTAAAAGTTCATCTGCCAACCAAGTTTTTAAAAATCTTTTTCCTCCGATTGGGTTAAACATACCAGCTGAAACAAAACTAGATGGTTTTTTATTTGGAGATGTAAAAATTAAAAAATCTTTTTGTTCTTTTTCAAAAAAATAACCTAAAAGACTCCCTGCAAGACCTTGTCCAACAATTAAATATTTTGTTTCTTTCAAATTTAATCTCTTAATGTTTTACTGAATTTATAATTTATAATTATCATTTTACAATAATTTTATCTTTATAGATAATAATAATTTTTATCAGATTATTTTTTTTCTAAAACTTTTGATGTAAAATATAAAACTATTAATTTTTAAGGTTTTGATAGTACATTTTATTAAGGAAAATATGAAAAATAGAATTATAAGTTTAGCTTTAGTTTCAATATTTGCAGTTTCAATATTGGCTTGTAATAGAAAGCCAAAAGAGCCAGATCCAACACCAACACCTACTGCAACAGCAGATCCAGCAGATGCACAACCAGCAACAGCAGATGATTTTTTTAAGAAAATGACTGATGCTGGGTATACAAAGAAAAAAGAAGAAATTGCAGCTGAAATAAAGAAATTATCAGCTTTAAAAATTTCCGCATGGGATGGAAATGTAAAATTACCTGCTATGTTTGAAGCAAATAAAGCTCATTTTAAACCAGAAATAAAAGATGCCGCTGAGTTTAAAACAAAAGGAATTGATTTTGCAAAAAAAGGTGGGGATTTATATGTTAACCATGTTGCAGGTTCTGCATCAAATACTTATCCGATTTTAAAATTGGATCCAAAAACATTTGAAAATATTTCGGTTTCTGCAAAAGGAACAATTTTGAGTTATGATCAGGCAACAGCAGCACCAACTGCTAAAGTTATGCTTTTAGTTCCTCCAGATGTTTATAAATAAATATTTTAATTTCAAAGCAAAAACTCTTTAAATAAAATAAAGAAACCCATAAATAAAACAAACCAACCAAAAGTTGGTTTTAGTTTTTCGCTTGGAATAAATTTAGAAATATATATACCTGAAAAAACTCCAATCATTGTAAAAAATGAAAAAACTATCAAAAAATTCCAATTTAGTTCCACATGATTAAATAAATCGCCTAAAAATGAAAAAAGAGAATTTATAGAAATAATGAAAAGAGATGTTCCAACAGCTTCTTTAATATCTAATTTTAATGATATAACTAAAGCTGGGATAATTAAAAAACCACCACCAACTCCAATAAAACCTGAGACTAAACCAACAATTAATCCT
>JBBTGK010000258.1:0-14770 GCA_038060635.1 Cyanobacteriota bacterium
TTGGTTTCAATACTATACACGAAAATAAAATAAAAATACCTAAGATAAAAACAGAATTAAGAGCATATCAAGAACAAGGTTTTAAATGGTTAGATTATTTACATAAACATAACCTTGGTGGTTGTTTAGCGGATGATATGGGGCTTGGTAAAACAGTTCAAACAATTGTGTTACTTTCTTATTTTTATCCAAAAGAAAAACAAACTTCAATAATAGTAATGCCAAAAAGCTTACTTTATAATTGGGAAAAAGAAATAGCTAAATTTAATTCAAAATTATCTTATTATATATATTATTCAGATAACAGAGATTTAGAAGAAGGAATGAAAAGTAATATAATAATTACTACTTATGCTATTTTACGTAATGATATTGAAAAATTTCAACAAAAAGAATTTTATTACGCTATTTTAGACGAATCACAAAATATAAAAAATGTAAATTCTCATACTTCAAAAGCAGTAATGTTATTGAAAGCTAAAAATAAATTAGCCTTAAGTGGTACGCCTATTGAAAATAATTTAACAGAACTCTATGCTTTATTTAGATTTTTAAACCCGCCTATGTTTGGTTCTTTAGATGATTTTAATAATAACTATACACTTCCTATTCAAAAAGATAATAATAAAGATGCTATAAATGAATTAAGAAAAAAAATATACCCTTTTGTTTTAAGAAGATTAAAAAGAGATGTTTTAAAAGAATTACCAGATAAAATAGAACAAATTCTTTATGTAGAAATGAATCAAGAACAAAAGAACTTATATGAACAAAGAAGAGCTTTTTATCATCAAAATTTGAAAAAACAGATAAAAGAAGATGGTATTAATAAATCTCAGTTTCTTATTTTACAAGCATTAAGCGAATTAAGACAAATTGCTTCTATTCCTGAAAGTAAAACCGATGAAAAAATTATCTCATCAAAAAGAGAGCTTTTATTAGAATATGTAAATGATGTTATTTCTACAGGTCATAAGGTTTTAATTTTTACAAATTATATAAGTGCAATAGAATATATTTCTCAAGATTTGGAAAAAGAAGGGATTGAACATTTAGTTATGACAGGAGCAACAAAAGATAGACAGGAATTGGTTGATAAATTTCAAAACAGCTCCAAATATAAAGCGTTTGTTATGACATTAAAAACAGGTGGAGTTGGTTTAAATCTTACAAAAGCTGATTATGTTTTTATTTATGATCCTTGGTGGAATAAATCAGTTGAAAATCAAGCAATAGATAGAACTCATAGAATAGGTCAAGATAAAACTGTTTTTAGCTATAAAATAATTACTAAAGGAACTATTGAAGAAAAAATATTAGAACTTCAAAAATTTAAAACAGATCTTTTTAGTAAAGTTATTGATTCAGACGATGCTTCAATAAAATCACTTTCTGAAGATGATTTAGAATTTATACTTGGAGATTAATTATGAGTACTGTTAGTTACGATAGTTTTGAATATGCTTTTAAAAGAAAATATGAAAAAGATCAAATAGCAAGTATATATAAAAATCATTTTAAAATATTTGATGCCACAAAAAAAATTGTTAATATTTTAGATCCTAAAAAAAAGGCTTATTCTAATTTATCTGATAATCATAAATTAAAAATAATTTTCCAAGTTTATGCTTCAAAAGAACTATTTAAGATTTTTTATGATTCTAAATCACCTGAATTTAAAGAAATATTTAAACTAATACTTTGGGGAGAATCAGAAAAAAAATACTTTGCTCATAAATTAGAAAAAAAATTTAACACAAACATTATGAATCAATTTTCATCTTATGGTTATTCTGGATTATTAGAAGAATATCAATTATTCTCTTTTGAAAGAGATTATGATTATTCAACAAAAAGTTATCAATATAATCTTTTTTTACCAAAACAAATATCAAAAATAATAAAACAATCTATTGAAGAAAAACCTGAAAGTTATTATCTCAAAAAATATGATAAAGAAATAAAAACAGAGTTTTTTTATCAAAATAATGATGTAATTTTAAAAGAAATTAGCCTTTTTAAAAAATATTTAGATTCTAAAGATAATAAAGACGTAACTCTTTCTAATATAAAAATGCCTGTAAAAAAAGACTTTGTTTATATAAGAAAAAATTGTATTGTTGGGAATGAATTTTTTTCAAAAAAAGATAAAGATATTGATTTCATAAGAGAAGAACTTTTATATAAGTTTTTTTTAAGTTCGTTTTATACAAAAAAAGAAATAGAAATATCGCCACTTTTATTATTAAAAAATACGATTGATAATTTAAAATCAAAAAGCACTTTTATTACATTTAACTTATTTAACCATTTAAAAAATAAGAATAATTTGAGTGATTTTAATTTTTCAATAAAACAAAATACTCTTTTTATAAAAGATTTCTTTGATTTTATAGAGACTTTGAAAGAATCAGAGTTTTATTCTATAGAATCAATTATTGATTATTTTATTTTAAGAGATTTAGAATTAAATATTTTTTCTGAATATGATGCAGATAGAATGTACTTATCTATTGAGTTTGAAGGATATAAAGAAAAAATTAAGATTGATGATGATGAAATATACTCATTAGCTATAATTAAACCCTTAATAAAAGGAATGTTTTTTCTTTTTGCTTCATTAGGGATATTTGATATTCATTATTCTTTGCCAAGTATTTCTAAAACTGAAAAAGAATCAATTGATTCTGAATATGTTAAAGAACTTAAATATATTTCTCCTTACGATAGTCTAAATTTTGTAACTTTAACTCCATTAGGTTTATATTTATTAGGTTTAAAAGATTCGTATAAAGTAAATATAGAAGAAGATGATACAAAAATAATTTTAAATGAAAAATCACTAACAATAAAAGTGTTGGGTAAAAGTAAAATTAAAACTATTTTTTTTCCTGAGTTTTCAGAGCAGATTTCAGAAAATGAGTACAAGGTTACATATGAATCTTTTTTAAAAGCCTGTGTTTCTAAAAAAGATCTAAAAAATAAAATAAATTTATTTAAAGAAGAGGTTTCTAAAGAACCTACTAAAATTTGGATAGATTTTTTTGATGAAATTTTATCAAAATTTGATCCTTTTGAAATTAAGAAAAATTTTAATGTTTTTGAAATAGCAAGAAATAAAGAATTATTAGATATTTTAAGTAAAGATTCTATTTTAAAAGAATTAATTTTAAAAGTAGAAGGATATAAAATAGCTATTGAAAGTGAAAATCTTACTAAAGTCAAAAAGAGAATGGAACATTTTGGATATATTACTAATTTTTTCTAAGATAATATTGTTATTTGAATAAGGATTTATAACTTTATGCTCAGTTTTTTATTTGAAAATTTATTTTATGCACTAAAAACACTTAATAGGCATAGATTAAGATCCTTTCTTACTATGCTAGGTGTTATTTTTGGTGTTGGTGCTGTTATTTCTATGCTATCCATAGGAAAAGGAGCAGAGTATGAAGCAATTCAACAAATTAAAGCATTTGGTTTAAATAATATAAGAATAAATGCTTTGGATATAACAAAAGAAGAAGAAAAAAAAGCTAAAAGAACATTATCAAAAGGATTAGATTATGATGATGCTATTTATTTAAAAAAGATTCTCCCTTATATAGAAAAAATTGCACCTCAAAATTTATTAGATAAAAAAGTAAAATATTTTGAATATAATCCAAAAGCTTTAGTAGTTGGGACAACTTCAGATTATATTGATGTAAGCGGTCAAAAACTTGAAAAAGGTCGTTTTATTAATGAAGATGATTTATTAGAATATAGAAAAGTTTGCATTATTGGATATGAAATAAGCAGAGAATGTTTTTTGAAAGAAAATCCTATTGGTAAATTTATTACTGTGGGTGGACTTAGATTTAGAATAATTGGTGTAATGCAAAATAAAGAAAAAACTAAAGAAAAAGTAAAAATAAAAAATAGAGATGTTGATAGAGATATTTATATTCCCATAACTACTTCTATGAAAAAATTTACTATATTGGAATCTGAATCGAATAAAGAAAATAAAGTCGATTATAATGTAGTAGATGAAATATCTATAAAAATAAACTCTTCAGATAAACTTCAGGAAGCAAAAGAAAGTATCAATAAGATTTTAGATCGTCGTCATTATAAAATAAAAGATTATGAAATAACTGTACCCACAGAACTTTTAGAACAAAGCCAAAAGACACAAAAATTATTTAATATGGTAATGGCTTGCATAGCAGGTATTTCACTACTTGTAGGTGGTATAGGTATTATGAATATAATGTTAGCTAGTGTAACAGAAAGAACTAAAGAAATAGGAATAAGAAGAGCCATAGGAGCAACTGGAGAAGATATTGTTCTTTATTTTTTATTAGAAGCTTTTATAATAAGTTTTTTTGGCGGTATTTTAGGTATTTTTGTAGGAATAATTTTAAGTAAAATGATTAGTTTTTATGCAGGATGGAATACGATTGTATCAATAGAATCGATTATATTATCTTTTGGTGTTTCTGCACCTGTAGGAATATTTTTTGGCTGGTTTCCAGCTTTTAGAGCATCAAAAATGGATCCAATAATTGCATTAAAATATGAATAAAGATAATATTTTTCAATATTATTTAATTTTTGTTATGGATATTCTTGACTAAAGTGTGATAATATAAGATAATATTCAGGTTAATTAAACCTAAATTTAACTTTGGATTTAAAATAAAAAATAGGACGATAGTATGAAAACTTTTATGCCAACGGCTGAGACAGCCAATAGAGAGTGGCTTCATGTGGATGCTGAAGGAAAAACACTCGGAAGATTAGCTTCTGCAATAGCAGATCTATTAAGAGGTAAGCACAAGCCTACCTACACACCACATTTTGATTGTGGTGATTTTGTTGTAATAACAAACGCAGACAAAATTCTTGTTACTGGACAAAAATTAAAGAAAAAAGTTTACCATTGGCACTCTGGTTATCCAGGTGGTCATAAACAAATTGTTATGGAAAAACTATTAGCAAAACATCCTGAAAGAATTCTTGAAAAAGCTATTAAAGGAATGTTACCTCACACAAGACTTGGAGATGATTTATACAGAAAACTAAATATCTATGCTTCGCCAAATCATCCTCATTCAGCTCAAAAACCAAGAACATTGACTTTATCATCTAAGGGAGAATTATTAAATGGATAATAAAACTTATTTCTGGGGAACTGGTAGAAGAAAAACTGCTGTAGCAAGAGTAAGAATCAGACCTGGAAGTGGTCAACTTGTTATAAACAAAAAAACCACAGAAGAGTACGTTGGAAACAGAAGAACACTTGTTAAAATGCTTACAGCTCCTTTAAAAGCTGTTAAAGAAGACGGGAAAATAGACGTTTTTGTTAATGTTAACGGTGGTGGAGTTTCAAGTCAAGTTGGAGCTATCAGACATGGTCTTTCAAGAGCATTACTCGAAGTTAACGATGAATACAGAGCAACTTTAAAAGCTTTAGGTTATCTTACAAGAGATTCTAGAGAAAAAGAAAGAAAGAAACCAGGACAAAAAAGAGCAAGAAAGAAATTTCAATTTTCAAAAAGATAATTTGTTTTCTCCTATTTTCAGAAAAAGCACCGCAAGGTGTTTTTTTTGTTTTTATTTTATTTATCTATAAAAATTTAATAAATCCTTTTTTAATCTTTTATTTGAAAAAATACATAAAAGTGTTAAAATTTAGTACACAAGCTTTAGATGAATTTATAATAGATTTAGCATTAAAAAAAAGGTACTTCAAAAATGGAATTAGCAAAAGTAATAGGTAATCTTATCAGTACTCAAAAAGTATCTTCTCTTGAAGGTGTTAAATTTATGATTGTTCAACCTTTAAATGAAAATTTAGAATCTGTTGGTGAGGCTGCAATTGCAACCGATGCAACTCATCAAGCTGGTATAGGCGAATTAGTTTTTATAGAAAGTGGAAGAGAAGCTGCAATGGCATTACCTCAAGTTTTTAACCCATCAGATTTATCAATAATTGGAATTGTTGATGATGTTTATGTATAAGATACAGTAAGAATTAAAAAGTGATGAGTCCCGATAAAAAAATATTATTATCTCATTACTTTTTAATTCTCACTAAAATATAATCATAAGTTTTACTCAAACTAATTTTTATTTAATATGAAGCATAAATAACATATATTATTTTTTAGGTATGGATTATGAAATTAAAAAAATTTTCAACTTTATTTTGTTTAGCATCATTGATTTTATTTCCACTAACCGCTTTTTCTGAAGAAGAAAAAAAAGAAAAAACGTTATCTCTTAGTGATATATCGCTTGAGGAATTACTAAATATAGATATAATTACAGGTGATTCAGGTGGTTTTGGTAAACAACTTGATGGTTTGAAAATAAAACCTTACATTCATGGATACTCTACTTTTCTTTTTAGAAATATAAATTTTAGAGATAAAAAAACAACCCCTTCATTTGATTTAAATTACTTTAATCCTATTTTAGGATTTAATATTCAAGATAAAATAGCAGCTGAAATCATGCTAGAGTTTGAGCATGGTGGTTCTGAAGTTGGAATGAGATATGGTATTGTAGATTATTCCCCTTTTGATTTTATTACATTAAGAGTTGGTAAATTTCTTACACCAATAGGAAAATTTAATGAATATCTATATGCAGAACATATAAATATTTTTGCCGAACGCCCTCTTCCTAATTCACATATTATTCCTGTTGTTTGGTCTGAAATTGGAGCTCAATTAAGAGGTAATTTTAAATTAGGAGATATGTTAGGAATTAATTATGCAACTTATGTTTGTAATGGATTAGAGCAACAAGATGGAAAGTATGGCGGTGAAGTGAGATCGCTAAGAGATAATACAGTTGATGTAAAAAATTTGGCTAAATCTTTTGGTGGTAGAATTGGAGCAACTTTATCAGGTGTTGAAATTGGAGGATCTTTATATAAAGGACCTTATTCACAAGATGGATTAAAAAATCTATCTATTTATGATGTTGATTTAGAATATAAAAATAATGATTTTGAAATTAGAGGAGAATATATGCTTTCTAATCAAGAAACAGATTCAAAATCAATTGATCGCAATGGTTTTTTTGTAGAAACAGGTTATAAATTTCTAAATCAATATCAACCTACTTTAAGATATGAGTATGCAATGCTTAATAATTACAAAACTATAAATGATAGTATATCAACAAGCCCAGTTCAAAAATTAACTGCTGGTTTTAATTATTATCCTTTGCCAAACCTTAATTCTACTTTCAAATTTAAGTTAAATTATTCTTATATATTAGATGATGGAAATGGTAAAACTAATAATGAATATATCTTTCAATCAGTAATAGCTTTTTAAGGATATTTGCTAATGTGTCAAAAAAATAATTCTGTAGCAAGATTTTCTAATAGAGTTGAAAATTATATAAAATATCGCCCTCATTACCCAAAAGAAATTATAAAAATTCTTGAAGATAAAATAGGGTTAAAAAAAGAAGATATTATTGCTGATATTGGTTCAGGAACTGGTTTTTCTTGTATTAATTTTTTAGAAAATGGAAATACAGTTATTGGTGTAGAACCAAATACTGAAATGAGAGAAGCTAGTTTAAAAATTCTTGAAAATTATAAAAATTTTTCGGTAATAAATGGTTTATCTGAAAATACAACACTTCAAGAAAAAAGTATTGATATTATTGTTGCTGGTCAAGCTTTTCACTGGTTTGATTATAAAAAGGCAAAAATAGAATTTCAAAAAATACTTAAAAATGATTCTTATGTTGTTTTAATTTGGAATGAAAAATTAATGGATAAAAAAAATACTTTTATGTATGATTATGGACAAATTTTATTAAAATATGGAACAGATTATGAAAAAGTTACTTATTCAAATGTATCTGAAGAAATAATATCAGAGTTTTATACTTCTTATAAAGTAGAAGATATTCCTAATTTTCAATATTTTGATTTTGAATCACTAAAAGGAAGACTTCTATCATCTTCTTACACTCCTTTAGAAGGAAAAGAACATGATGAAATGCTAATAAAACTAAAAGAAAGCTTTGATAAATATCAAATAGAAGGTAAGATTTTTTTTGAATATGAAACTAAAATTTATTATGGAAAAATAAATTAAGAAAGAGGAATGCTTTTAAAGCATTCTCTACATAAACATTTGATTTCCATCTCGTAATTTTCTTAAAAAATACACTTTTTAGACAATCCCTTACACAAAGGTTAAATTCTATGAATCCAGTTTAGTTTTTTTTAAACCACCCATTAAGGCAACAACAAAGGTTATTACAGAGACTATTATTATGCTTAATGCAGATTTAAAACCACCAAGATATAATGCGATTCCTGCTAAAAAAGAACTACAAGAATATATAGTAATAACAGTTCTTCTTTGAGATAATCCAAGACCTAATAATCTATGATGTAAATGTCCTTTATCTGGCTGAAAAATAGGTTTTCTATTAATTGCTCTTCTTATAATTGCAAAAGTAGTATCAAATATAGGTACTCCTAATATTAATAAAGGTATTAATAATGTTACTGTAGTAGCAAATTTTAAAACGCTTGAAACAGAAACAGCAGCTAGTGTAAAACCTAGAAATAAGCTACCAGAATCTCCCATAAATATTTTGGCGGGATTAAAATTATATCTTAAAAAACCAATACAACCACCAACTAAGGTAAGTATGATTACAGCCGCAAAAACTTGACCAGTTTGTATTGCAATTATAGAAAGAGTTATACCTGCAATGATTGAAACACCTGCTGCCAACCCATCAAGTCCATCTATTAAATTAATTGTATTACTTATTCCAACTAGCCAAAAAATAGTAAAAAAAGCTGAAGCCCATGTAGGTAAAATCCACATTCCACCAAAAGGATTTGATAAAACAAGCATTTTTACTCCAAGATAATAAGCAATAGAAGCTATTACTATTTGAGCTACAAATTTTACTTTTGCTGGCAAGGGTTTTAAATCATCAACAACTCCAAGACCAAACATTAATATTGATCCTGCAATCATTCCATGCCATTTTGTAGTAGAAGTAAAAAAACCTCTATGAAGAAGTTCAATTGTTATTAATGACAATAAAAAGCCTAAAAATATAGCAATTCCACCTAATCTTGGAATGGGAGTTTTATGAACTTTACGATGATCTGGTTGATCCATTTGACCAATAAAATGAGCAAATCTTACAACATGAGGAATCAAAAGATCTGTACCTAGCCACGCTACCAAAAGAGCGACTACATAAGGCCAATTATATTCCATATTTATAACCTCAAATTTATTTTATACTAAGCAAAAAACACTATATTTTAATTATATTTTAATTTAAGATTAACCATATTTCTATATATACAAATCTTTATACATTTCAAAGCTTTTACAAATTTCAATAACTTTATTTTTAGATTTCTCTCTTACTTCCAAACTTTGAGAATTATCTATTATATCTGCTATTATATTTCCAATAAGCTTCATTTCATCTTCTTTCATTCCTCTAGTAGTAAGAGCAGGAGTACCAACTCTTATTCCACTGGTAACAAAAGGTGATTTTGGATCATCTGGAACAGTATTTTTATTAACTGTAATATTTGCTTCACCTAAAGATTTTTCTATTTCTTTTCCTGTTAAATTCTTTTTTCTTAAATCTATAAGCATCAAATGATTATCTGTACCACCAGAAACTAAATCAATATCTCTTGATAAAAGAGTATCTGATAAAACTTGAGCATTTTTTATTATTTGTCCTTGATATGTTTTAAAAGAATCTTCTAATGCTTCTTTAAAAGCTACTGCTTTGGCTGCAATTACATGAATAAGTGGACCGCCTTGAGTGCCAGGAAAAACAGATTTATCCATTATTTTACCCATTTCACTATCACACATAATTATTCCACCTCTTGGACCTCTAAGGGTTTTGTGTGTTGTCGATGTTGTTACATGAGCATATTTTATAGGACTAGGATAAAAACCTGTAGCCACAAGACCTGCAACGTGTGCAATATCAGCCATAAGATAAGCACCAACTTCATCTGCAATTTCTCTAAATTTAGCAAAATCAAGTTTTCTAGAATATGCACTAAAACCACAAATAATCATTTTAGGTTTATGTTCATGAGCTTGTTTTCTTACATCATCATAATTTATTAAACCTGTAGATGAATCTACTCCATAAAAAACTGAATTAAAATATATACCAGACATATTAACTTTACTACCATGTGTTAAATGTCCACCATGAGATAAATTCATACCTAAGATAGTATCGTGAGGTTTTAATAAACCTAACATAACTGCATTATTTGCACTTGCTCCTGAATGTGGTTGAACATTTGCATGTTCTACATCAAATAATTTCTTTAATCTTTCTATGGCAAGAGTTTCAACTATATCAGAATATTCACAACCACCATAATATCTTTTACCAGGTAAACCTTCTGCATATTTATTAGTAAAAATAGATCCTTGTGCTTCTAAAACAGCTCTACTTACATAATTTTCTGAGGCAATAAGTTCAAGATGATCATTTTGTCTTTCTTTTTCTTGTAAAAGTGCATCGAATACTTCTCTATCATACTCTAAAAAATTTTTCATTAAATTTTCTCCATTTATAACTGGCTATTTAATATTATATTTTTTATTTAAAAAATTCTGTGATAAATTTTGTTTAATATTATGAAAAAATTAACATTGTATCAATTAAAATTTTCTAATAGGTAAAAAATGAGTAACATAACAGAACTTAGCCATATAGCTCTAATCGTAAAAGATTTAAATAAAATGATTGATTTTTATAAGTTTTTTGCAGAAATGAAAGTTGTTCATCAAAGAGATGATGATGGAATACGAGTAGCTTGGTTAAAATTACCCAAAGAAAAATCACTTATTATTGTTATGATAGAAGTTAAAGAATCACCTGAATCTAATGGGAATCAACGGTTTAATCATTTTGGATTTGATACAGATTCAAAAGAAAAAGTTGATGAAATATCTCAAAAAGCTGAGTTAAATAATTGTATTGTTCATAAAGCTATGGATGGCGGAAAAATATTAGGTTATTTTTGTATGTTAAAAGATCCAGAAGGAAATAATTTAGAGTTTGCTTATGGACAAATGAGATAATAATTTGTTTTTTTTAGAAATAGTAATAATTATATTAAGTGACTACTCCAACGACTAAAGATCGT
This sequence comes from Cyanobacteriota bacterium, assembly GCA_038060635.1. Taxonomy (GTDB): domain Bacteria; phylum Cyanobacteriota; class Sericytochromatia; order UBA7694; family JACMQJ01; genus JBBTGK01. Next base: position 11,189 of record JBBTGK010000258.1, read on the forward strand.
TGGCTTCTAGGGATTGGATACCCAGAGAATCTAATCCAATTCTCAAAATATTAATACTTGCATTTAAGTCTCTATTTATAGTTAATCCACAGCAATTACATTTATGTATTCTTGTTGATAGCAATTTTTTTTCTCTGTGTCCACATTGACTACAATCTTGTGATGTATATGCTGGATTAACTTTTATTACTGAGCGACCAGCTTCTTCCGCTTTGAAGTCCAGTATACTAAAAAACAATGACCAACTTGCATCTGATATGGATTTTGCTAAACAATGATTATGCATCATTCCGTTTACTCTTAAATCTTCTATTGCTATTATTTGGTATTTGTTTATGATTTTTCGTGTTTCTTGATGTACAAAGTTTTCTCTTTTAAACTTAATTCTTTCATATATTCGACAAACTGTTTTTTTTGCTTTTTCTCTTTTTTTTGATGATCTTTTTTCTTTACTTGGTTTTGGAAATTTTGCTAATTTCCTATTTGATTTTGCTAGTGATTTTTCTTCTTTCCTAAAAAACCTAGGATTATCTATTTTACTATCATCAGACATATAAGCAAAAGTTTCTAATCCAACATCTATTCCTATATTTTCATTCGACTTTGGTAGTAATTTTTGATCTAATTCACAAGAAAATGATACATACCACTTATTTGTCGATGATTTTGATATTACTACTGTTTTTACTTCACTCTCTAACTTCCTATGAAATGTTGTTTTTATATGCCCTACTTTTGATACATTTATTTTTCCTTTTACACTTTCATCAAGTATCTTTATACCATTACCATATTGCTTATATGTTATTGAATCATACCTACCATATCCCTTAAATCTTGGATATCCTACTGACTCACTTATTTTTTTATTTTTAATTCTACGAAAAAACGCTTTAAAAGCTAAATCAATTCTCATTGCTACATCTTGGAGTACTTGTGAATAAACCGAATTTAACTTCATATCAGCTCTTATTTCTTTTAATTCAGTTATCCTTTTATGCTGAGCATACATTGATATAGTTTCTTTATTCGTTTCATATGCAGTTTTTCTTTCCAATAATAAAGTATTATATAATTTACGACAAATTTCTAGTTGTTCAGTTAAGATTTTTTCTTGAGATTTACTTGGATAAATTCTATATTTATATGTTTTACGCATAATTATATTATAGCGTATTTTTATTAAAAACACAATAATACAGAAAATATTATATAACAATATGAAAATTCATCCTACGATTAAAATACGTAGGCTTTCTTTTCAAAGGAATCGTAAAAAAAAAATTAATGTCGGTGCGTAAAACTTTACGCACTCCTAATGAAATTAGATAGATTTAATTTATAATTCTAAATAGTAACTAAAATCTTATTCTTCTTGAGTTTTTTTGCTTTTAAAACTACTAATAAAAAGTAAAATTATTGCAAAAATAACAACAGTATCTCCTATTATTGTATAAAGTGTTTTTGTATTTCTTAATTTAACCTTGTCTTTTATATATCCTTTTAAAAGAGGTCCTAACATTTCAATTGTTTGACCTGTTGGAGAGATAAAAGAAGATATACCTGTATTTGCAGCTCTTACCATATATCGATCATTTTCTATAGAACGAAAAACTGCTTGTCCATTATGATGATAAACTGCTGAAGAATCTTTATACCAAGAATCATTTGTAACTAAAATCAAAATTTCTGCACCATCAGTAGTTGATTCTCTTATTAATTCTGGGAAAATAGACTCATAACAAATAAGTCCTCCAACATGACCAAATGGCATCTTAAATACATTTGATGATTTACCAGGAGTAATATCTTTTCCTAATCTATTAATTTCTTTTATTGGCGGATAAATAGCAAAAAGAATATCTTTAAAAGGTAAATATTCTCCAAATGGAACTAAATGTCTTTTATAATATTTACCAAGAACTTCTCCTTTAGGTGATATTCCTGTCATTGCATTAAAAACATCATAATCATTTGGATCTTTTTTTCTTAATACATCAAAAATACCTGTTAATAAAAAAGTATCATTTTTAAAAGTAAAATCTTTTAATTGAGCCATAACAGAAGGATTTTCCATAGTAGTTCTTACAGCACTTTCTGGCCAAACAAAAAGGTCTATTTTTTCTTTTTTATTGTCATTCAAAGCTTGTTTACTTAGGTCTAAATAAATATCAATACCTTGTTGAACAGTCATATTCCATTTTTGATCAGATAAAATATTACCTTGAATAATTACAGTATTTATTTCTTTGCCATTATCTTCTTTTGAAAAAACTGTATAAAAACCATAAAAAAGATTTATTACTATAAGTATTAAAACAGGATAAGTATATTTAAAAGATTTTTTATCTTTATTTTTAAAATAATCAACCAAACTCAAAGCAATTGAAGAGTTTAATAAAATTAAAATAAAACTGATGAATAAAGAACCAAAAAGATTTGAACTTTGAATTAGATAAATTTCTTTGTATTGAGATATGGCCAATCTTCCCCATGTAAAACCAGAATCTGAAAAACCTTGTAAGGCTTCTATAATTACCCATAAAGAAGAAACAAAAAGAATATTTTTCCAACCTTCTGGTTTTACTAAACCATATAAAAAGCCTAAAATACTTAAACTTAATGATTCTACCAAACTAAAAGAAATCCAACCCAAAGTGATAATCCCTAAACTTTGAATTTCTGTAAATCCTACCCATGTAAGGGGATGAAGCTTGAATAACCATGTTAAAAGCCCTAAATAAAAAGTTATGCTATAAACAAATGTTATTAAAAACCCTTTTTTTGCTGATATTTTATAATTAAAAAGACAATAAAAAAGAGGAACAAGTGAAAACCAAATTAAAAAATCAAAATGAGTACTATAAAAACCTAAAGAAGTTAATAAACCTGAAATAAATGGTAATAAAAGTTTTTTGTAAGTAAAATCTTCTTTTTCTAAAATCACTGGTACATTGATATCCAAAAAATAATTAAGTTAAATTATAAATGATAAATGATTAATTACGATAAAATTTATAATAGTTAATGATAAATGATTAATTACGATAAAATTAAAAACCCAAGTTCTAAATTATTAAAATTATATTTTCAGGTAAATATAAAAAATGTATGTTTTTTTGATATAATTTATGTATATATTTTATGTATAGGTTTTATAATATGTCAACAATGAAAAATTTACACATACCTTTACCTATCCAATGGTATGAAAAATTAAAAGAATTTTCTAATGTTAATGAAATTTCAGCAACTGAAATAGTTAGAAACGCTGTTATTGATTTTTTGAAGGCTCAAGAAAAAAAATCTATTGATAATGCCATTTTACAATTTGCTTCCGAATATGGGGGTAGTGAGTTTGATTTGGATAAAGATTTAGAAGATTCTTCTTTAGAATTATTACTTAGAGAATAAATTATGCAAAGAGGCGATATATATATTGCAAATATTAGCCCTCGTTCTGGGTCTGAACAAACAGGAATAAGACCTGTTGTTATTATTTCTCATAATGGTTTTAATAGTACCAAAAATTGGAGTTCTATTATCATTGTTCCTATTTCTACTTCTGAAAAACAATTAAAA
>JBBTGK010000259.1:0-33580 GCA_038060635.1 Cyanobacteriota bacterium
AATACTATAGAAGGGACAATAACAGATAAAACAGGGATAGATATTGCAAGTATTCCAACTTCTGTTCAAGATGGTGATAAAACTATTTCTATTGTTGTAAAACCTAAGAATGATAAAGAGGTTAATTTTACTGGAATTATTAGTAATTTTGATGCTGAAAAACTTAATGATGAGCTTGAAAGAAAATTACTTGAATCTTCTGTTGGTGGTACTATGGAAGATAATGTTAAAGATGTTTTTGGTAATATTGCCCCAGAAATGGAAATTAATTTTTATGGAACAAATAGTAACGAAAATATTACTAATGAAGGTTTTTCAACTAAAAAAGGTGTTAATAATCCATTAGAACCTATTAAAGATGCAATTGGAGATGTATTTAATTATATAAAAGATAATTTGAAAGATTCAGTAGAACCAAAAACAAAGGAAGAACAAGAAAAAAAAGAAAAAGAGCAAAAAGATAATGAAAGAGAAAAAGATGAAAAACGTAATGTTTCTATTAGCATAAATAATACAATAGGAAAACAAACTCTTCAAGTTGGAAAAGGTTCAAATAATTTAAGATTTTATACAAGAATAGTTTTTAAAGATCCAAGTGCAAAAAATACTCTTGTAAATACAATTACAATAGATTCTGCTCAATTATTCATAAGTCGTCTTGATAAACCAAAAGCAGGTGAAGTCATTTTTTCAAGTATAAAAATTTTTGATGAAAGTAATATATCAAAAACATTAGATTCTACATCAAGTGTTTTTTTAAATCGTGCAGTTTGGTATGGAAGTATAAGAAATGAATCTCAATTAAGAGATTTATCTAAAGACGATTCTAAAAACCCTGTTTTTCTTGGACCTCCTTTTGCCTCAACAGGAGCTTATCAAGTATTTCTTACATTAAAAGGAATGAAAAAAAATGGTAAGCATCTTAGAGAGTATGCCTCTAAAAAGAAAGCAAATGGTGAAATTGTACAAGGAAAGCCTTATAATGAAGCAAAAGCTTATTTTAATGTATCTACTTCAATTCCTAATATTTACAATCAAAAATTTAATACTCAATTTAATCAAAAAATACCTGAAATAATAATAAAACCATCAAATTCAATAAAAGCTCATATACGAGAAAGGCATGATGCTAATTTTTTGACAGCTTTTCAATTTATTAGAGCGTATGAAATTATTAAAAAAGATACTGTTGTTGATCTTGGTAATAATAAGCAAACAGGGCTTATAGATATTGGAGGTGGTGTTGGAAATACTCGAATATATGAATTTAGAAAAGGTGAAAAAAATGCAAAAGGAAGCCCATTTTATATTGATCATGAAATATTTTTAGGTAAGGATAGAGATGTTGAACCTCCTATAGTAAAGAAGGATGGATATGTTGAATCTATAGCAAATATGACAGATGCAAATGATTTTTGGGATAAAGGTGAAATAGAAGGTGTTAGAAATGGTTTGATAATAAGAGTTAGCTTTGATTCAACTTATTCTATCTCTACTGCTTTTCCAAAAACAAAATCTGGTGAAGGTATAGAATTAGAAAATTATTATTTTAATAAGGGTTTAAGTAATTTAATTAATATTTTTAATAAAAGTTCTGATTATTCAAAAGGTAAAATTGAATCTGATATTTTTAACCCTAAATTTATAATAAATTTTACAACTATGGGAAATAGAATAAAAGATACTAAAAAAGGTAAAAATGTTGTTTTGATGGCAAAAGATTCAGATAATAAAGATTCTATTTTTAAGGAAATTACAAAAATAAACCCAAAATTAAGGATTAAATAATATGAAAGTAAAATTAATAGAAGAAATAAAAATAGATATTGATTTAGATTGTTTAAGTGTTTCTAGGTTTGATAAAAACAAATTATTAATTTCTGATCAAGCCGAAAAAGGTTTATATATTTTTAAGTATGATTTAAATACTAAAGAGAAATTATATAAATATTTTGATAGTTCTGCCAGTTATTCTTATATCCTTGATGATTTTTCTATTTTCATAGATGATGATGAGTATATAGACGATAAACATTATAAAAAAAATATTATTTTAAATACAGAAACATTTGAAACAAAAATTTTAGGTACTCAAGATCAACAATTATGTAAAACAGGTAATGAGAATTACTTTGAATTTCGTAATGAATTAGAAAAATATACTTTAGATGTAAAAAACGATAAAGTAATAAATTTTGTATTTCCTAAAAATTCTAAATATAAAGAAAAATATAATGATATTGAAAAAGAATTTTATACAAAAAATAATGAAAAAGTTTACACAAAAGAAAATGGAAGAGAAATTTTTCTTATTAATGATAAAGATGAAATAAAATACTATTCATATAGTGAATTTTATTTTTACCCATTAGCAATAACAATAAATAATAAAGTTATTATTGCTGGAGGTGAAATTCTTACTCAAATACCTGAAAAATATACTTCTCAGTATAATGAAAAAGAAGATAAATTAGCCAATATTATAATTTGGGATAAAGAAACAAGTAAAATTATTTATACTTATAAAGGAAGGTTATCTAAATCTTCTCATGTTAGCCCTGATAATATGTATTATTTTGAAAAATTTAATTGTTTAATCTTACAAAATGAATGGGAAGTACTAATACTAGATTTATCAAAAAAAGAAATAATTTTTGAAAGTGGTCAATATTCTTTATATGTAGATGAAGAAAATAATAGATTTGGTGTTTATTCAAATGACAGTGAAAAGAAATTTCCTTTATATGATAGTAAATTATCATCATATAAAATTTTTGAACTAGTAGAAGAATAAAAATGAAAAAAATAATAATAGTATTAATAATAAGCATAATGAATATATCATGTGGAATGACACCAAATATACAAGGAAATAAGTCTAATATTTCATATTCATTAAAAGAAAAAAATATAACAGGAAAAGTTGAGTATAATAGTAATTTTAGAATAAACTCAAAAAATAATAATTTTAAAGTAAAAGATGATTTAATAACAGCAATATCAGATACAACAGTTTCACTTTCTTTTGAAGGAAAAGTTTTAAGTGCTACAACAACAGATAGTAAGGGAAACTTTACTCTTACAGGCGATTTTAGACCTTATAGACCAGAAGATTTTATAGGAAATTTATTTTATACAACAGAATCTTTTATACTTTATCCAAATCAAATTTTTATGTTAGAATCAATAAAAAGAGCAGATAAAAATAAAAATAGACCTGTAACATTAAGAACTTATGTAAAATGGAATGGAACAAGTTGGGAAAGTATAACAGGAGAAAATATAGTAATAAATGCTTTTACAACAGCGGTAGCAATAATAAGCAAAACTAGGACAAAAGAAGAAACATATTACTCTTTTTTAGAAATAACAAATGGAATAGTTTATTCTACAAAAGAAAATGAAACAATAAATTTAGCAAAAATAAGTGGGAAAAACATAATTTTAAAAACAAATAATATTGGTTCTATTGGACAATTATATACCCAAGAAAAAATAGATAATATAGTAGAGTTAATAAAATATTGTATTTTAGAAAATAAAGACCCAATAAGTAGTATATTGTATAAAGAAGAACTTTCAAAAATAATATATAGTATAGACCATTCAAGAGATATAGTTACCCAATTAAATAATGGAGAAACAGAGTTATTAGTTCCAATAAAATGTATAGGTTGCGATATGAAAGATTATGAACCTGAAAAAACAAACTATGTAAGAGGAGAACTAGATAAAGCAAATTTTGAAGGTATGGATCTAAATTTACAAGATTTTCATTTTGCAAATTTAAGAGGAGCAAATTTCAAAAACACGAACCTAAACAATGCTATTTTTTATGCTTCTGATTTAGAAGGAGCTGATTTAAGTAATTCAAATCTTACAGCTTCAAATGTATATTTAGCAACTTTTAAAAATGCAAACTTAAAAAAATCATTATTAATAAACCTAGATTTAACAAAAACAACATTAATTGGAGCAAATTTAGAAGGAGTTGATTTTACTTCTAGTTCTTTTGCAGGAAGATTTATGTCAGAATTTAATTTAAAATATACTATTTTCACACAAACAGATTTATCAAATACAGATTTATCAAAAAACAACCTAATTAAAATAGATTTCAACCAAGCTCATTTTTATAACACAAATATAAGTAACTGTGATTTTACAAAAGCAAACTTAAGTAATACAAACTTAGCAAACTCAAATATGGATAATTCTATTTTTACAGGTACTAATTTTACAAATTCAGATATTTCTGGAAAAGATTTTAGCAATAAAAACCTTATGAATACAAACTTTACAAATGCCTATTTATCAGGAATAAAACTAAAAGGAGCATTAATAGATGGAACAATTTTTACAGGTTCAGATCTTAGTAGTTCAGACCTTTCAGGACTAAGTTTTTTAAGTAAAGATTTTACAGATGTAAATTTATCAAATTCAAATATGACAAACACAAACTTATCAGGTTTGGAACTTTCAGAACATAATTTATCAGAATCAAAACTCATTAACTCAAAAATGATAGAAACCAATTTATCAAATGCAGATTTAAATAAATCAGACTTAACAAATGCAATTATAACAAAAGCTATTTTAGATAATACAGATTTAAGTAATTCTATTTTAACAGGAGTAAAATTTGATAATTTAACCCTAACCTCAACAAATCTTTCATATACAGATTTAAGAACTAACTCTTTTATTAATACTATTTTTGATAGTGTAGATTTTTCTAATTCTAACCTAACAAGTGTAGATTTTAGTAATAAATTATTAATTAATTGCCGTTTTTCTAATTCTAACCTAGAAAACACTATTTTTAGTAAAGCTAGTTTACAAGGTGCAGATTTTACTAATGCAAAAATAACAGGGAGTAATTTTACAGGTGCTAATTTATCAGGAGCTATTTGGATTGATGGAAGAGAATGTGCTGAAGGCTCTATAGGTAATTGTCTTTGAACAGAATTTATAGGATTTTAAGATTAAGCATGATTAAGATTATATTCATTCATTTTATCTCCTTTTTTATGTTTTTTAGTGATAAATAATTAGTGGAGGAACTGATATTGCAGGAGTTAATGTAACTGCTTCGATTGATACAATAAATCGTAGAGCGTCTATTGGAACTCAACAAGAAGTTAATTTAAGTGGTGTACGTTTAAATGTAGCATCTGAAGTTCAAGTTGGAGCAGGAAATAAACCTAATGCAAGTATAAGTGTTAATCATGATCTAGGTAGAAACTCTTCAGTTGGATTTAATTTAGGTAGTCAAAATGGCCAAAGATCTGCAAATATTTCAATAAGAAGCTCTTTTTAAATATTATGATTTAATTTAAGGTTTTACTATAATATTTAGAGAAAATATTTTTAACTAAAAATTATTATTGCAAAATCTCTAGTGTATCGTTTAATTATTATAATTCTATAGCTTAAATTCTTAGTATTTTATTATATTTTTTAATTTTTTTAATATTTATTCAACATTTTTTTTAATTAATCGGATATTTTTGTCATAAGAATTGCCATAATTCTATTATGTTCCAATTTCAAATCATCACAAAATAGATTAATTTCTTTTATATTTTCAGTATATTCTGTTACAACAAATTTTCCAATATATTGAAAAGCGGCAACATCTCTTTTAATAAAAATTCTAATAGGTGTACTTTTATTAGGTTCATTAATTAATAAATTAGCAGCACGTCTTGTTCCTTTACCTTCAGCAACTAAAATTCTTAATTGGTTATCAATATTACATATATTAAGGTTAGGATCAAGACAAGCACAAGTAACAATACCATTTTTGTTTGGTAAAAATATTACAGATCCACCACCAAGCATTTCTTGTATTTGCCTACGAGAATAAATTTCATCAATAAAACACATATTATATTTTCCTCAATATTCATTCAAAGGAATATTTATTATATTACTAATTTTTGATTAAATATACAAAATATTTATTATAATTATGAAAGTTAAGCTAAACGAAACTGATATAAGGAGTTTTTAGAATGAAAAAATTAAAATTACTGAGTTTATTTTTGGTAATGGGGATTTTTTCTTGCCCAATTTTTAATAAAACTGTTAGCAATGTTCCTGTAGAAATAATAAAAATAAAAGAAACTAAGGATATTAAATTATCTTATAAACCATTTATTAGTAATTTATGTTTGGATAGTAATGAAAATTTTTATTTTATTGATGGGAATGTAATCAAAAAGGTAGATCAAAAAGGTAATTTAACAATAATAGCTGGAAAAGAAGAAGATGATTTTTATCCAGAAGATGGAAATATTGATGGTGATTTATCTACAGCTAAATTTGGGGAAATTATTAAAATGAATTATGTTGAGAATGAAAAATTATTTTACTTTGTGGAAAAATTTAAAATGAAAGATAACAAAGATAAATATAATTATTTTGCAAGAAAACTATCAAATAATAAAATAGAAACAATTTATAAAATAGGTAATATTGATAAAAAGGATAATAATTCAAAAAATTATCGAATTAATTTTATTTCTAAAGAGGGTGAAATTTATTTTGAGGAATATATTAGACCAAATTGGTCTGGCATGAAAATAACTAAAGATAATCAAGTTATTAAAGTAGAAGGAAGTGGTAATTTTTTAGATTATGAAGGAACATTTTATTCATTAAGAAATGAAAGTTTAGATAGTTATTCAGAAGACTACAGTCTTTATGTAAGAGTTGAAAATAAATGGAAAAAAATAATTGATGGAACACTCATTCATCATTTGTTAAATATTTCAATTGATAAAAATAATAATGTATATATTGTAGAAGATTTCTTTAGACAAAATTTAGACGGAGATATAATGTCTAATAGCTACCAACCCCCATTAATACATAAAATATCTAAGAAAAACATCTTAGAGTTAAAAGAACCATTAGCTTTATATAAGAAGGAATTTGTAATAGCTGAACTTTATGGTGATGATAGTATTGTTTCAGAACATTCGATCATTGTATCAGAAGATGGAAATAGATTATATGGTTTTAATCAATTTAACAGCAATAATATAGTAAAAGTTAATATAGGGAGTAAAAAATGAGTAAAATTTTAAGTTTTGTAAAAAAAGCAAGTTTGTTTTCTTTTTTATTATTTATATCTTGTATAAATAATCCAGTATCACCATTATACACTCAAGATAAGAACAATAATTCTGTTGATGTTGATAAACTTTATGAGGAGTTTAAACGAAAAAATAAAGAAGAATATTTAGAAAAAATGCGTAATAAAAAAAAAGATACTTTTAATAATATAAATTTTTCTATAAATACTGGTTTACAAAAACAAGATAGCAACAATTTTAGTATAAAATCTGTTAATTTGAATTAATTTATCAAATAGTAATATTAATTTTTTATACCAGTTTTTAACAAAAAAAAGCCTATCAAATCAAAAGTTACGTGAAACGTGTTACGTAACTCAAACCCTGTATTTACGGTAAATATTTAATAATCACTTAATATATTTAATAAACAATTAATATTCAATAAAGGCATTTTGATGAATAAAAACCCTAAAATTACATTGGATAAAAATATTAAAAAATATGTAGCTTATCTGATTAATATGTCTAAATCTGTAATTTAAACTTTTAAATCTTCCTTTTCTTCTACTACATCTTCAGAATAACTATCTTCTGGTCTATTAACTTTTAAACCTGTTTTTCTACCCAAAAAAGAAATAAAATCATCCATAAAAGTATAAAAAACTGGAATTACTAAAAGAGATAAAATTGTAGAAGTTACCAATCCACCTATTACAGCAACAGCCATTGGGGCTCTTCCTTCAGACCCAGGAGTTAATTTTAAAGCAATAGGAAACATACCTGCAATCATTGCAATTGTAGTCATTAAAATAGGTCTTAACCTAACAGGCCCAGCAGTAAGAAGAGCATCTAATCGATTCATACCTTTTTTTCTCATTTGAATAGTATAATCTACAAGTAAAATAGAGTTTTTTACAACTAATCCCATAAGCATAACCACACCTATCATAGACATCATACCAAGTTCTTCATTTGCAATAAATAAACCTAAAAAAGCACCAATAAAAGAAAGTGGCATTGCCATCATAATAGTAAAAGGATGAGCAAAATGTTCAAATTGAGAAGCTAATATTATATATATAAAAATAATTGCTACCCCCAATGAAAAAAGTAAAGAATTAAAAGTTTCTGTCATTCTTTCAGCATCACCTGTAAAATCCCATGATATTGTTGGCGGAAGCTTCATTTTTTTCAATTCTTCATCAACAGGTGTTATTAATTGACTCATAGAATAACCATCAACAGCATTTGCATAAACAATAATTTGTCTTTGTCTATCATATCTTTGAATAATATTTGGACCTGTTTCATATTTTATATCTGCAATTGCTTCTAAAGGAACATTATTTCCAGAAGTTGAGGGAATTAATAAGCCTTTTATTTTATTAATATCAAATCTTATATCATCACTCATTCTTATTCTTATATCTATATCATTATCATCAACTCTAAGTTTTGAAGGTGTTTCTCCCAAAGTAGCTGTTTTTAAAGTAGAAGAAATAACACTTGAAGAAATACCCATTGACACAGCTTTATTAGGATCAATTTTTATTTGTAATTCAGTTTGAGGTGTTCCTGCTGAAAGATCAGATTCGGTTACAAATTTCATCTCATGTAGTTTTTGTAAAACTTTATCAGATACTTTTTGAAGTTCATCAAGATTTTGACTTTTTAATGATAAGTTCATCATATAATTTCCAGAACCATCATCAACAGCTCTCATTTCTCTAAAAGATATTTTTGCTCCTGGAATACTTTTTAAACTAGCTCTTAATTCATCTATAACTACAAACGATGTAACTTTTCTTTCTTCACCTTTTGGTACAAGAGTTACTCCAATACTTCCTGTATCTGTTTTACCTCTTCCAGAACCAGCTGTTACTAATAATTCTTTTACATATTTGTTTTTACCAACTCTTTTTGCCATTTCTCTTATAGTTTTAGTTGTTTCTTCCAAAGAACTTCCTGCTGACATTTTTAAAGCAATAGAAAATTCATCTCTATCATTTTTAGGTACAAATCCTTTAGGTATAAGTGATACAATCATAATACCTGTTATAAAAACAATAACAAGCATTAGCATAGTCCAAGCTCTATGTTTTAAAGCCCATTCTAATATGCCTCTATATAAAAGAGCGGAGCCTGTAATTTCTTCGTGTTTTTCTTTTTTACTTGGTTTTAAAAAATATGCGGCTAGAGTCGGAGTTAATGTTCTTGCTACTAATAAAGAGATTAAAACAGAAAAAGAAACTGTAAGAGCAAATTGTTTAAAAAATTGTCCTACAATACCAGTCATAAAACCAACAGGAACAAAAACAGCTACAATAGAAAAAGTAGTAGCAACAACTGCTAAACCAATTTCATTTGTAGCATTTATTGAAGCAACATAAGGATTTTCCCCTAATTCAATTCTTCTATAAATATTTTCTAAATCAACAACAGCATCATCAACTAAAATACCAACAACTAATGATAAACCTAACAGAGACATGATATTTAAAGAAAAACCCATTAAATACATCAAACTAAAGGTTGAAATTACTGAAGATGGAATAGCAAGAGCTGCAATTATTGTACCGCCGATAGTTCTTAAAAATAAAAATATAACTAAAATTGCTAAAATAGAACCAACTATAAGCTCATCTATAGCAGCATCTTTAGATTCTATAATAAATTTAGATGTGTCAAAAGATTTACCAATACTTATACCTTGAGGTAAGGTTTTTTGCATTTGTTTTAGTTTTTTATCCAAATTTTTAACAACTTCTATTGTATTAGTACCAGATTGTTTTTGAACTGAGATAACTAAAGCTGGTTTTGTATTTAACCAAGATAAATTTTTCTGTTCTTTAAAACCATCTTTTATAATACCTAAATCTTTTATTTTTACAATTCCCCCACCTTGAAGTTTTATAGGAATAGCACCTATTTCCTCAGCTTTTGTAAAAGCATTAACTGTTCTTAGAGAAAGTTCAAATCCTTTTGTTTTTATTGCACCACTAGGAAAATTAAGATTTTCTTCTCTAATTTTTTGGCTTATTTGAGCAGCACTTAATGAATATTTTTTTAATAAAACAGGATTAAGTTCTACCAAAACTTCTTTTTGTTTTCCACCCAAAATATCAATATTTCCAACGCCATCAACTTGTTCTAATTGAGGTTTAATTGTTTCTCTTAATAAATCTGTCATTTTATCAAGTGGATAATCACCACCAACAACAAAACTTACAACTGGTGCAGCATCTGGGTCAACTCTTATAATTATTGGATCATTATTTAAATCTTTTGGTAAGGCATTTTTTATTAAGGATACTTTTTCTTTTACTTCATTTGCAGCATCTTTCATATCCTTAGTCATTTTAAATTCTACAATTACAACAGAACTTCCACCACCAGAATTTGATCTTATATGCTCAATTCCATTTATGCTACTTATTACATCTTCTATAGGTTTAGAAACTAATGTTTCAATTTCTTTTGAAGAAGCTCCTTCGTAGGTAGTAGAAACAACTATTATGGGAAAAGAAATACTAGGAAAAAGCTCTACGCTTAACCTTGAATATGATATAAGACCAAAAACTAATAAAGTAAAAATTAGCATTATGGTAGAAACTGGTCTTTTTATGGCAAGTTCTGAAATATTAAATATATTATGTTCTGTTTGATCTTTTTTCATTTTAATTTATCCAAAAATAGAACTAATTTTTTAATTCAGGTTGTATTTCTACAAGATCACCTGATTTTATAAAGGTATTACCTTTTACTATTACGATATCTTCTTCAGTTAGTCCAGTTATTATTTGAACATCTTCTGGAGTCTGAATACCTGTTGTAACAACTTTTTCTTTAGCTTTATTTTTTTCTACAATATAAACATATTTTTTCTTTTCATTGATTAGTAAAGCTTCATTTGGAATTACCAAATTATTAGAATCTTCAGTCAATAAAAACTTACAATCAAAAATCATACCTATTTTAAGCGGTAAATCAGATTTTATAAACCCTCTAGTTCTAATCAATCTTGTTTGAGGATCAACAACTGGGCTAATTTCTTTTATTTTTACAATTAATTTTTTACCAGGAAAAGCAGACGATTGAGTTTCAACAGTTTGACCTAATTTTATTTTGAGTATTTGTTTTTCAGGGATATCCATTTCTAGCTCTGGATCTGATATTTTACTTATCATTACAATAGATGAAGTCATTCCTGCCATGCTACCAGCTTCTAATATTTTTTTGGTAACAACGCCAGAAATAGGAGCTTTTACTTGATAATTTTCTAATTGAGATTCTAATAAATTTAAAGATGCGGTTACTTGTTCTAATTGAGCTTTTCCGCCAAGTACCTGCTCTTTTCTTGTACCATCTTTTAATGTTTTTAAACCAGCTTTAGATGATAAAACTTGTTGTTGTGCAGATTCTACCTGTTTTTTTAAGGCATGATTCTGAGATTCAAAAGTATCATACTGCTGAGAAGTTATAGCACCTTGATTTTTTAGTTTTTTATATCTTAAAAGTTCTGAATTTGAATTTTCTAAACTAATTTTTATTTGGGATACATTTGCTTCAGCTTGTTTTACAATAGCTTCAGATTGAGAAATTTGACTATTTAAAGGGCCATTAACTAATAAGTCTAAATTAGCTTTTGATACAGCTATTTGAGCTTTTGCCTGAGAAATTTGTGAATCTAATTCACTATGCTCGATATCTGCAATTTTTTGCCCAGCACTTACAATACTTCCTTCATCAACATATAAAGATAATATTCGACCAGTTGCTTTAGGAACTACATTAATTTCTATATTTGTAACAACTGTTCCTGTAGTATGAAAAAACTCAGATATTTTAGCTTTTTTAGGTAAAATAGTTGAAACTGATGTTGTTACTGGCTTTGTATCTTCTATTTTTTTTTCAAGCTTCTTTTTTTCTGATATCCTATAACCAACTAACGCTAAAAACCCTAATATACAAACTATTACTAGTATTATAAATCTTTTCTTTGTCATATTCTTTTTTCTTAAAAATCTAAACTTATTTCAATTATGATAAATATTTTATCATAAAGAGTTAATATGGAATGTGTGTATTTGATAAGTATCTTAGTGATAAGTAAAAAGGCTCTTATCTTTAATTATTTTTCTTAGACTAATTTTACTTGAATATTTGTAATTTTTTATTTTAATAAATTAAGAAAGATCCAATAAAATCTTATAGGCATCACTTGATTTAATATTATATTTTTCAGCCATTATCTTACCAGCTTCTTTTTTATGTAATCCTTGTAACAACAGGCTTTTTGCAAAAAGTTCAATTGTATTTTGAGTTATTTCTTCTTTTTTTTGATAGGGTTGAAATACAATACAAAACTCACCTTTTATTTCTTTTTCAGAAAAATAAGTTATAGCATCTGATATTTTACCTCTCCAAAACTCTTCAAATCTTTTTGTTAGTTCTCTAGCAATGCAAACTTCTATATCATCAATTTTTTCTAATACTTCTTTTAGAGTTTTTATTAGTTTAAAAGGTGATTCATAAATAACAATAGCTTTATTTTGCTCTTTTATATCTTTAAAAAAATTATCTTTTTTTTGTTTATCTCTATCAATAAAACCATAAAAAATAAAAGGCTCAATATCAAAACCAGAAGCTATTAAAGCTAAAATAAAAGCTGAAGGGCCAGATATAGGAACAATTGGAATATTATTTTCAATTACTTTTTTTACTAAAATAGCACCAGGATCAGATATTACAGGCATTCCTGCATCAGAAAGCAAAGCTATTTTGTTACCATTTTTTAATAGGTCAATTATATAATCAACTTTCTTAAATTCATTATGTTGATGATAGCTGATTAATTTTTTTGAAATATTCAAATGATTTAAAAGTTTTATAGAATGTCTTGTATCTTCGCATATTATTAAATCAACTAGATTTAGAGTTTCTATAAGTCTTGGGGTAATATCATTTAGATTACCTATAGGAGTTCCACAAACGTAAAGCATTTTATATTTTTTGGGTTTTTGCTAGAGATGATAATGACCCCAGCGGGATTCGAACCCGCGTTACCACCGTGAAAGGGTGATGTCCTGGGCCTCTAGACGATGGGGCCTTATGACTTCAGCGGGATTCGAACCCGCGACCCTTTGATTAAAAGTCAAATGCTCTACCAACTGAGCTATGAAGTCTTTTGCTTAATTCACTTTTTAAAGTTCGTTCGTTAAGCACTTAGGTATATTAACTTTATTTCGTTTAATCGTCAAGGGACTTTTAATCAATTTAATATCTTGTTATTTTTTTAGTTATGTTTTAAATCAAGGTATAATCATAAATAGACAAGGTTTTTCTTAAACTAAAATTTAACTTTACTTAACATAAATGTAATCTATTCTCTAATTTAAATTGAACTTAAACAAGTTTTTTTATTTGTAGACTATAATGTATTAAGCCTAATTAAGTGTATTTTTTTTTGGAGAGTTTTTATGTCTGGTTTAAATTTTAATGATCTTTCTTCAATATCTAGATTTTTGGATAACAATAATAGTAATACAGTTGATAAAACAGAAGCAGAAATAAGTTCTAGTAAACCATTAGGAAATGGAAATGCGGTTGCAGGAACAAGAGAGTTATCTGATTCATTAACAAATGGAGATTCATTTGTTACTAAAGTAAATTCTCAATCCTCAGAAAAAATTGCGGATTATTTTTCTACAGGAAGAAATATAAAATTAAAACCTGATGCTTGGATTTCTAAAGAAGATTTTCAAATGAGCGATAGAGTAAGAAGTGTAATAGATTCAAATGGAGATAATAGGGTTAGTTCAAAAGAATTTTCGCAAGCTCTTTCATCTGGAAGAATAGCTTTATCAAGAGATGGGATAATAGAAACACCTGTAAGATCAAATAATAATTCACTTGGTTCAGATCCTTTTGCTCCAAAGCCAAGTACTAATGGTTCAGTTAGCTCAGACCCTTTTGCTCCAAAACCAAAAACTAATGGCTCGGTTAGTTCAGATCCTTTTGCTCCGAAGCAAAGTGCTAATGGTTCAGTTAGCTCAGACACGTTCGCTCCAAAGCCAAAAACTAATGGTTCAGTTAGCTCAGACCCTTTTGCTCCAAAGCCAAGTACTAATGGTTCGGTTAGTTCAGATCCTTTTGCTCCAAAGCCAAAAACTAATGGTTCAGTTAGCTCAGACCCATTTAGAAGATAAGGATTTAGAATTAATTAATATCCTTTTTGTAGAAGTGATAAGCAGTTGCTGACATGTTGAAATGCAATATTTTTGTAGGGATTTGATTCATCAAATCCTTTATATAAGTTAAGGAAGTTATTTAATTTCTGATCCTAGTTTTTTTAATATTTATTTTTGAGGAAAAAAAATGGAATTAAAAGGTTCTCCACCAGAAAATTATATTTATGGTGCTATTCCAGATAAATTAAAAGATAAAATAAAAGAAGGAATAGATAATATAAAAAAACACCCTGAAGCATTAGGTACAGGAGATCCAAAAGTTTACAAAGAAGGTCTTAAATCTATCGAAGAAGGTGCTGAAAAATTGTTACATAAAGCAGAAGATTTTTTTAAAAACACTTTTGATTTTGCAAAAAAACATCCTGAAGTTTTGTTAGCTAAAACTGAAGTAAAAATATTTGAAGATTAGTTTTGTTTAATGGATATTATTGAAATTTTTTCAAAAGAAAATTGTCAACTTTGTGATGAAGCAAAAAATGTAATAAAAAAAGTTAAGATGTCTATTGAATTTGATTTTATAGAAATAGATATAACTAAAGATAAAGATATTTTTGAAAAATATAAATATGATATTCCTGTTATACATTTAAATGGAGTAATTGCATTTAAACACAGATTGAATGAAGTAGATTTAAAAAACAAGATTTTATCAAGAAAAAACTTTATTTTAAGTAAAAATAAATAGTCAATGTAGTTTTTTCTTTACTTAGGAATAGAAATTAAATAACATGATTAATATTATAAATTATCCAATGTATTTGTTCATGAACGTTTTAAAAACGTTCATGACTTAAAATTTTCTCTCATAACTATTAATTATAATAAATTTAATAAATTCCTATTCCTTAGTATAATTAACTTTAATACCTTCTTTTAATTTATTATCAGGATCTAAAACTATAATTTGGTTAATAGATAAACCTTTTATTATTTCTGCATTTTCTTCATTTTTTAAACCTAATTTTACTTCTTTTAGTTCTAATTTATTTTCACTATTTACTAAAAAAACAGACCATTTTTCTTTATCTTTAAAAATAGCTCTTTCAGGTAAAGTTAATACATTTTTATGCTCTTCTGTAATTACTTTTATATCTAAATTAGTTTCAGGTCTTAAATTCCATTTTTTATTATCAAAATGAATTATTACTTTTATTCTTTGCTGTTCTACTCCTAATGCAGAGATTTTTGTAAAACCCATAGGATAAATTCTAGAAACTTTTCCCATTATTTTATTATTATTAATAGCTTTTCCAGATATTTCTACAGGCATACCAATTTTTATTTGAGGTATTTCTTCTGATAAAATATCAGACTGAATTGAAATAGTATTTAAATCACCTATTTTTAATATTTTACTACCAGAAAAAAGAGAAACCTTATCTTTTATATATACTTCTAATACAGGCCCTGAAAATTGAGAGCGAATACTTGTTTTATTTATATCTTGATCAATAATATTTATTTCATTATTTATTTGACTTATTTGTTCATTATATATTTTTCTTTGAAATTCATTATCATTTAATCCTTTTTGTAACCTAGATAAAGATAATTCAGTAATTTTTAAATTATCTAATTCTATTAATTCTTGATTTTTTAGATTTTGTAAATTAATTTGCAATGATTTATAACTTTTTTCTATTTTTTCAAATTCATTTCTATTTATAGCCTGCTGTTCTAAAAGTTTTTTATTTCTTAAATATTCCGCTTCTATTTGTTTAAAATCTAATTCTATTAATTTTTTCTGTTTTTTATATTCTTGAATATTTAAATTTGCTTGTTTAATTCTAATTCGAGCAGTATCTATATCTTCTTTTTTTGTTTTAACAGAATCAACACCTTCTATCATTGCATTTAATTCAATTTTTTTAGATTTTAAAGAATTTAATTTTTCAAATCTATTATAGTTATCAAATTTAGCGATTATCTGACCTTTTTTTATAAAATCGCCTTCTTTAAACTCATTAGGAATAACAATACCATCAACAGGAGTATAAATTAAATATTCTCGTTCTAAAATAGTTTTAGCATCTTCAGAAATATAATTAGAAATATTACTTCTACTAACCTTAATTGTTTCAAGAGTAACACCAGCATTTTTTGAATTAAAGTAAAAACCTAGTCCGATTACTACAACTGAAACTCCAATTAAAAGTGATTTTTTATTCATAATTTATTCCCTAGTTTTTAAAACATCAACAATACTAATTTCATTGATTTTTCTTTTTAGATAAAAATTAGTGACTAGCACAAAAAAAGTTATTACGAAAGCACATATAAAATAGGTTTCAGTACTAATGAAAAATGGGATTCTAAAAAACTCTGTATCATAAGCAATAGTCATGGCTTTACAAAAATAGTGACCTAAAGGTAACCCCAAACCCATACCTACCAAAGATAACCAAATATTTTCAGTAAAAACTATTTTACCAACTTCTTCATCATTAAAACCTAATACTTGCAAAGATGCTATTTCTCTTTCTCTTTCAGTCAAATTTATAATAGTTGAATTGTATATTACAGCCACAGCAATAACTCCAGCAAAAAGAGTTAGAATAAAATTAACTCTTATCATTGAATCAGCCATATTTTTGTTGAAATTATCCAAAGAATCTTTTTTTAATTCTACGGAAGAAATAGCTGGAATATCTTTTAAAAATTTACTCAGTTTAGGTAAATATTTTTCATCTTCAACTTTGAGCAAAATTGTATTTACAATTTTAGTACTTCCTAATAATCTACTTAAAGTCTCTATATTCATATAAATACCAGTACCTAAATATTGTTGAACAATACCTAAAACAAAAACCTCTTTTTCATTTTTAACTTTTCCCATTAATGGCGTTATAGAAAACCTATCACCTTTTTTTAAATATAATTCTTTTGCTATTTTATCAGAAAGAAAAACCCCTTCTTTAGCTATTTTTATTTTATTTTCATTTATATCAATTAAATTATAGAGTTCTGAGTTGGTTTTTATACCATATATTACTACTTGTTTTTTATACCATTTATTTTTACATTCAAAAGGATAAACTAAAAGCTCTTCAGCTTTTTTTACGTAAGGAAATCTACTTGCTTCATAAAAAGCTCTTTTATCTCTTTCTATATAAAATGAGATTCTTAAATCTTCCTTTTGTATTTTGTTAAATTGATAATCCATCATGAATCCGATGGAATCACTGGAAAAATAACCAAGAAATAAAATGGCAGTTGAAAGCATTACTCCTAAAGCAGTAAATAAAGATCTTAAAGGATAACGCCAAATATTTCTTATAATTACTTTGTCAATAAAACTAATATTATCCCAAAAAAACTTGATTTTTTCAAAAGGTGTAGAGACAACGACAAAAGAAGTATCTTCTTTCATTGCTTCAGCTGGATTTATTTTAATAACACTTGAAATCGCAAAAAGTGAACTTATTAAGCAACAGCCAATACTTATTAAAATTCCAAAAATCGACAATGATGAATAGAACTTGTATTTTAACTCAGGAAAAGAAAAAAACGTAGAATATAAGTCCATTATGCCATAGCTTAACCCTTGTCCTAAAATAACACCAAATATTCCACCAATTAATCCAATAATAGTAGCAAATTTTATGTAGTGAAAAGAAATTTCAAAATTAGTATAACCATACGCTTTTAGTAACCCAATATAGGTTCTTTCTTTTTTCACCATTCTTGAAATAACTATTACTAAAATAATGGATGAAACTAATAAAAAAATCGCAGGAGTTATTTTTGATGAAACGGCTAGTTGCTCAATTTCACTATTAAGCATCCAATTTGATAACTGATCTTTTCTTTTTATCTTACTATAAACACCATAAGAAGTGAGCATTTTTTCAGCAGAATTAATAATTTTATCTATCTTATCTGGTTCTTCTATCTCAGCCAAAACTTCATTATAAAAACCTTTTAGATTAAATGCACTTTCAGCCCAATCCTTGTTTACCCATACGATCCCAAATTTTTCAGGATTGGGAATTATATCACTGGCATTTCTTATTACATAAACAAACTCAGGTGACATGGCAGTACCCACGATTTTTAAATTTTGTTTTTTTCCATTGGTAGTAACTGTTACAAAGTCATTTAATTTTAATTTATTAGATTCAAAGAATTTACTATCAACTAAACATTCATTAGGTTCATTTGTATATGGTTTTCTACCTAAATCTAAATAAATATTATCTATAAAGCTTTTTTGTTGTTTTGGTAAACTTAGAATTCTGCCAGTTTTTAGAGAATCTTTATTTTTTAAAGAAATTGTAACCTCTTTTGAAATTCTGCCTAAAGCTGATTTTACTCCAGCAATACTTTGTATTTTAAAAATCGAATTTAAAGGAGCTTTTTCAACACTTATACTAAAATCATGAAAGCGATAGTTAATATAATATGAGTCCCTTGTTAACTCTAAATTCAAAAAAGCAGATAAAAAAGATATGTATACTGCTATTCCGCAAGTAATTACAGCACTTACCGCTAAAACTTGCCCTTTTGTCTTCCAAAGTTCTCTAAACAGCTTTTTATCTAAGGCTTTTATTACCATGATATATCTTCCGCAGACACTGGATTTTCGTTACAAATAATTTCTTTTATTTCACCATCTCTCATTTTGATAACTCTATTTGCTATATCAGCAATTCCACTATTATGAGTAATAATAATTAAAGTAGTTTTAGTTTCTGAATTTATTTTTTGCAAAAAATGTAAAACTTTTTTACCAGTATTATAATCCAATGCTCCTGTTGGTTCATCACAAAGTAAAATTTCAGGTCTTTTAGCGGCTGCTCTTGCTACAGCAACTCTTTGTTGCTCTCCACCTGATAATTGACTAGGAAAATTATTTTCTTTACCTTTTAAACCAACCATGTCTAACATTTCTAATGAATCAGCAGGATTTTTTGAGATTTCTGTAGCCATATCAACATTTTCTTTTGCAGTAAGAATAGGTATTAGGTTGTAGAATTGAAAAACAAAACCAATATGTTCTCGTCGATAATAAGTTAATTGTTTTTGATTGTATGAAGAAATTTCTTGATCTTTAAAAAAAATTTTACCTGAGCTTGGGGTATCCATACCACCAATAATATTTAATAAAGTACTTTTACCAGATCCACTTGTACCTAAAATAACTAAAAATTCACCATCATAAACATCTATATTTATATTATTTAAAGCATTTACTGTAACTTCACCCATTACATATTTTTTAGAAATATCTTTTAGGCTAAATATGATGTTTTTTTCTAGCACCTATTTTTATTTATGATAATAATGTAATTTTATTTCCATTGCGTTTTAGCTAGTTCTTGTTCAAATCTAACAGGGAAAATACATATTTCAACAATAAGACCTATAACTTTTAAATATTCCTCTTTTTGAATCATATCTTCAACTTTATCACATTCATCTTTATATTTATCATATTCTTGTTTACTTGTTGATAGTTGATTTTTTATTTCATTTATATTATTTTTATATTTTTTCTTTTTAAATAGATTAAAGATAAAATTACTTCTATTGTCAAAAACAATCTTTTCTTCTTCTTCTAAAGCTTTTTCTTTTTCTTGTAATATTTTTTCTATATCTTTTGCTTTCTTTTTTAATTTAGAGGTTGCAGAATCTAAGTCATTTTCATATTTTTTCTTGAGATTTGCAAAATCATCTTTTCTTTCCATAACATATTGAGTTAATCCAAAAAGCATAGTTTTACACAAGTGTAGCGTAAGTTTATGTTCCCTATCAAAATCAAGTATAAAAACAATTGCATTAATTGCTTTTTCGGTTTCACCTTCTGCAAATTCAGAAAGGGCATATTGATACATATCCATAGTATTGGCAGTGAGTTTATTTGAAAAAATAACCTCTATACCTTTAAGATATTTTTCTACTTTATTTTTGCCTAAATAGTTTTTAAGAACTTTTTTTATTGGTACTACTCTCATAAGTTATTTTTTATTTTTATTTAACCAAGCTAATATAACTGAAGCATTCAAATCTGATGCTTCTTTAGGAATATTCCATTCATCTAATTTTTTAGAAAGTGTAGATGAATCTGCTAATGATAATTTATCAAAAACATTAACTCCTGTATTTTCAAAAATAACATCTTTGTTTTTTTCCATTGTATTGATAAGAGAAGCAACTTCTTGTTTAGAAACTTTAGAATCAACTTTTTTCATAACTTCTTTAAGCTCTGGATTTAAGTTTTGTTTTATTTTATCCAAAGGAAAATCAGTTCCTTTTGTCATTTTAACTTCTTTTACAGGAAGTGTTTCTTCTTTAGATTTTTCAGTTGATTTTGATTCAACTTCAATTTCTTTTACCTCTTCGCTTTTTTTATTTGGCTCAGGTAAATCAACAGTAGAAGGTGAAACAGAGGCAGACTCAACTTCAGCACTTCTGGCTCTTTTTATACTAATTTTAGGTTTTTCTTTTTGATAAGAATCTTCCCAATTTGAGTCTTTATTACTCATCTGTTATCCCTTTTTTATATTAAAAAATGGTGTTTATAAAAGTATATAATAAAAAAGTATATATTTAAACACCTAAAACAAATAAATTTATTTTAATTCTTCCATTGCTTTTTCATATTGTTCTTTAGTTGGAGAAGCGCCATGAAAATCAAGGTTATTTTCCATAAAAGAAACGCCTTTACCTTTTATTGTGTTTGCAATTATTACAGTAGGTTTTCCTTTTGTTTGCTCAGCTTTTTCAAAGGCAGAAAGAATTTCTTTCATATTATGTCCATCTATTTCTATAACTTCCCAACCAAATGCTCTCCATTTATCATCTAAAGGATCTAGAGATGAAATATCTTTTATCCAACCATCAAGTTGTTGTTTATTAGAGTCAACGATTACTACTAAATTATCTATTTTTTTATTTCCGCAAAATAAAGCAGCTTCCCAAATTTGTCCTTCATCTAATTCACCATCTCCTGTCATAACATAAGTTCTAAAGTTTTTACCTTGAACTTTTGCACCAAGAGCTAAACCTGCTCCAATTGATAAACCTTGTCCTAATGAACCAGTAGAAGCTTCTATACCAGGTAACTTTCTTACTTCTGGATGCCCCTGTATTCTTGAATCTATTTTTCTAAGTGTTTTTAATTCTTCATAAGGAAAATAACCTGTTCTTGCCATTGCAGAATAAAGAGCAGGACAAGCATGTCCTTTACTTAAAATAAATCTATCTCTATCTTCCCAATCTGGTTTAGATGGGTCATGATTTAATACATTAAAATATAGAGCTGATATTAAATCTGCTATTGATAATGAACCACCAGGATGTCCTGAATTTGCATCATATATCATCTGAATAATATCTCTTCTTATGTTAAGAGCCATTTTCTCTAATTCTTCAGGAGATAGTTTTTTTGCTAAAGTATTTGTACTCAAATTTCGTATCCTTTTTGAATCTATAAATTTATTTTTTATATTCAATAAAAAATATTATAACATTTTATAGAACAAAAAAGAATTGCTTTGATTTTTAAATCAAAAAACTTTAGGAATAAATCTGTAAGGAACTTTTTTACAATATTCTAAATAATCAGGATCTTGAGATAAGTGTCTTTCTTCTGTTAATGCTCGTAAATAATAAATGTATGTTATCGAACATAAACCTATAATTTGGTTAATGGCACTAAAATCTTTTAAAAAAAAGATTTTATATAAAACATAGGGTAAAATAATACACCACCAAGAAAAATTTTTAGAAGCATAAGCTGGATGTCTTATATATTTGTATAAACCAACTGTTATTATTCCTCTGTTTGTAAGATTTGAAAATCTAAGACCAAAAAACATTGTTGCAGACATATAAACAAAAAAGCTCATAATAGAAAGGATAGAAAAAAATAGAACTAAATAATCGTTAGGAATGTTAAATATATCTTTTTCAGAAGGAATTGGAAAATATACGCCTGGAATAATTTGAAAAGGGGGATAACAACTTAATGCAACAAACCACCCTAAAATAGTTGGCTCTACAGAAATATTATTATTTGAAATCCATCTTGATGAAATAACATATCCACCCCAAGCTAATAAAACATCAATAGAAAAAATAAGTGATAAACCTATATTATAAATATCAGCAGAAAATGTTTTTATTCCATAACCAAATGAAAGACCAGCATTATAAATTCCTATAAGATAATTAAAATTATTGACTAAATTATTGAAATTATCAAAGAAAAAGATTGTCATGAGAGGTGTAAAAAACATTTTTACAATTAATCCTAAAATAATATTTTTATAGTCTGCTTCAATATCGACAAAAATGTCCTTTTTTAGTATTAAATTAGATATTTTTTTTATAGGTAAAATAAATAAGTGATAATATTCTTTTTTTTCTAAATCAAGATTATATTTAAAAGCTCTAGTTAAGGGAATATATATTATTGAAAAATAAGAAAAAATAGTAAATAAATTATCTAAAACAAAAAACCAGGGTTTATAATATTGATTATTACTAAAGTTTCCATATTCAGGGGCATATTTATAAAATAGTACAATTAAATAAAATAATAATAAATTAGATGAATAAATTAAAAAACATTCCACAAAAAAATTAAGGTATTTTTTATTTTTTATATCTGGTGAAATTTCTATAAATTTTTTTTTATTTAATATAAATTCAATAATAATTTCAACTATAAACATTAAAGATGTTGATAATATTAAGATAAAAATAATAGCATCATTTTTTGAAAAAGTTATTCTATTGTTAAATAAAAATAAACCTTCTTGAAAAATATTATATTTAGAACTTAAAAAGGCATACAAAACTAAAATAAAAGATCCAAATAAAGAAGAAATAAAGGCGTAATCCTTTAATTTGTTAGATTCCATGTATAAAAAAGTATCATCTAAAATATTATTTCAGCATTTTATCATATTAAAATTTAAATTTATATGTTTTATAATTTTGAACTGATTTTTATTATCTTTCATTTTTGAATTATATAACCTATAATGTTTTGTTTAGTTATTTTATGTCTTTTGTGGAAAAATGGAATTTAATAAAGAATATATCTTAAAAAAAATAGATCAATTAGGTACTTCTAGTGTTTTAGTAGTAGGAGACTTAATACTTGATGAATTTATAACAGGAGAAGTTGTAAGACTTTCTAGGGAAGCTCCTATTCCTATCGTAAATAAAAAATATACTGAGTTTATACCTGGTGGAGCTGCAAACACAGCTAAAAATATAGTTTCATTGAGTGGTAATGCTTTTTCTTTAGGTACTATTGGAAAAGATATTTCTGGAGAAAATTTAACTTCAGTTTTAGATACATTTGGAGTAAATATTCAAGCACTTGTTTATGATGAAAATAATCCAACTACAACCAAAACAAGAATATCTGCTCATAGTAAACAATCTGTAAAACAACAAGTAGCAAGAGTTGATACGCTTCCTATTGCTCCAATCTCAGAAGCGATAAAAGATAAGTTAATTCAAAATCTACATTATTTTTCTAATAAAGTAGATACTATTTTAATTTCTGATTATGAAAATGGAGTTATTTTTGATGAAATAATTGATGAGTGTTTAAAAATAGCTGAAAAAACTGGTAAGAATGTTATTGTTGACTCTCAAGGTAATTTAGGTAGATTTCAAAAAGCAACTTTGTTAACTCCAAATCAACCTGAAGCAGAAAATGTAGTAGGTTATAAAATAAAAAATAAACAAACCTTAGAAAAAGCAGGAAAAGACTTATTAGCACTTTCTAATGCCAAAGCAGTTTTGATTACTCGTGGTTCTGAAGGAATGGCTCTTTTTGAAAGTAATGGAGTTACAACACATATCCCTGCTTTTAATAAAAGAGATGTTTTTGATGTTACAGGTGCAGGAGATACAGTTGTTGCAACTTTTTCTTTAGGTATTTCAAGTGGATTAGAAATGAGAGATGCAATGCTTTTAGCAAACTTAGCAGCAAGTATTGTTATAAGAAAATTTGGTACAAGTGTAACCTCTATAAATGAAATGAAAAAAGTATTAAATGAGGAGAATATTTTTTAAAATATTTTTACTAATTTCTAAAGAAAAAAAACTAAATCTAAGATAATTAATTTATCTTAGATTTTTTTACTCTAGTTATAATCATATTTTTTTTTACTTTCCAAATATGACATATTTCATTTTCACCAACCTCATCATTAATAAAATTAATTATGCTTTTGGCAGAATCAATTAAAATCAATTAGAGATTTTGCCCAATTGGACATTGCACTTTCTTTATTTATTTCTATATATTTTTTAAAAAGCTCCGAACTTTCATCTTTTAATATTCCGCCTTCTATATAGGGAATTTTATAAGCTGGAAATTTATCATGATCTTTTTTCCAATCTTTTACTAAATTTACTGCTCCATCGCCTTTAGATTCAAGTGAATAATAGATTTCACCTAAAAAAAACGACATACATGCACCTAAGCACATTAAACAAGGTTCTAAATTAGTAAAAATTTTTACATCTTTTCTTTTTCCTGGAAATGGGTAAATTTTATCTGCTTTTTCAAGTGCTAACAATTCTGCATGAACAAGGAATCTTTTTTCCTTAAATTCTAATGTATGAGCTTCTGAAATAATTTTATTATCTAAAACAACTATCGAAGCTATTGGAAGCTCTCCTAAAGATAAAGCTTTTTCGGCTAACTCTAATACTTTTTTCATAAAATATTGTTTATCTGTGTTTGAAAGAGTTCCTTTAGGCAAATTATTTTCCATTATTTCTATTCTTTTTAAATATTTTTAATTATAAAAATTCCTTAAAAGTAATATTACTTTCATGATATAAAGTTAATAATTTGACATAACATAGAAACTATATAAATCTCAGACAAAAAAACTTAATTCCAAAATAATTAATTATTTATATAAAAGAATATGTTAGCAAAAAATTAAACTAATTTACTTAAAAATATCCTTAAAAGAATCTTTTATTTTATTTGATGTTTTATCAGTTTGTTTTTTCAATTCATTATATGATTTTTTATCTTCTTTAGATAATGAATTTTGAATAGAATGATCAACATTTTTAGTTACATCATCTTTTAATTTATCTATTTTATCAGATATACCTTTAATATCTTTTTGAATATCTTTAGGTATTAATTGATCTTTTATTTCATTTGCTTTGTCAGAAATTTTATCTGCAATACTATGAGCTTCTTTTTTTGCATCTTTAAAATCTTTTGAATTAGTTAAGTCTTTTAACTTATCAGAGCCTTTATCTATTACATCTCTAGTTTTTTCTCCACTAGATTTTATACTTCCTTTTAAATCTATATTAGAAGATTTAGAACTTTCTTTATTAATACTTGGTTTTTCGCTTTCAATATCAATAGAAACTAATATACCTTCATCTTGAGTACTTTTGCCAAAAAGATCATCAGAAAACATTTTTATAGTGTCGCCTTTTTGAGGAACAACTTTATCTTGTTTAAAAACACCATGAGCAATCTCTATTTTATCTGCACTATAAGCAATAATTCCATCTTTAT
Organism: Cyanobacteriota bacterium; assembly: GCA_038060635.1. Lineage (GTDB taxonomy): Bacteria > Cyanobacteriota > Sericytochromatia > UBA7694 > JACMQJ01 > JBBTGK01. The sequence continues at coordinate 25,857 of JBBTGK010000259.1, forward strand.
ATTTAACAACTAAATTATCTTTGCCATCATTTTTTATTTCACTAAGAGAATTTATAGCTTTTATTTCTACATGATTTTCGTTACTGCCTTTATTAGTAAAACGAATTTTATCTTTTATTCCATTTATATCAACACTATAACTATTAATGTTATTAAGATTAGTCATAAAATTTCCTTATCTACATATATAAATAAGTTATAGAAATAAAAAAATAAAGCTTTCTAAAATTTTGTTGATTTTTTTTCACAGCTAAGTTGAAAATTTTTACATTTTTTATTTTTAGATCTAAATAACAATCTCTTCCCACTCATCATCTTCACCATTATTTATAACTTTATTATCATTAGAAATAATACCACCTAGTATAGTATGTAAAAATAAATATTTATCATCTAAATTAAGTACTTTTTTTAAATTATCATCATTTACTTGACCAATAGAGCATAAACCAATATTATATTTATAAGATTCACTTCTTAATAGTTGAGTTATTGAACCTGCTTCTATATAAGAATATTCTATTGAAGCTGTACTATATAAAGGTTCAATTGATCTAAGATCCGATATTAAAAATATAGAAAACTTAGATGAATTATATATATTTAAACTATATGAAAAATGAATATTTTCAGGTAATTCATCTGTTATTTTTATTAAAGAATGATTTTTGGCATTATAATAATAAATTCCTGAAGAAAAATCTTGAACTGCATTTTCTTTCATAAGTATGTAAATTTGAACTGGGTATAATGAACCAGCAGAAGGATATAAATATTTAAAAGAAGAATTAAGCTCTATTTCTCTTAAAACACCTAAAAAATTACCAAAATCTTTTTTATTTATTATTTCATCAGAAAAAAATCGAGTTGTTTTATAATTATTATAATTATCATTATTCTCATAAGAATCTAATTTTGTTTCAATTCCTGATAGTTTTCTTATACTTAGACGATTATTTCTAAATTTTTCTCTTTCATCTACATCTATTATTATTTGCCCTTCTTTATATTCAAAAGTTTCTTTTATTTCATTTTTTCTTTTTTCATAAAAATCAGAAATGAGGTTAACTGTTTTTAATCTAAAAATATCGCTTATTTTAGGACAAAAACCAAATTCAACTTCAAGTCTATTCGCTATTTTAACAATATCAATAGAATTTGTACCAATAGAAAGCAAATCAGTATCGTTATAAATTTCTTGTATATTTAAAACTTCTTTGATTATTTTTAGTATTTTATTAGATAATTTTGAATCAATAACTATATTTTCTTTATTTAAATAATTAATATAATCAGGTAATTGTTTTCTATCTATTTTTCCATTATCACTTAGAGGAAATTTTTCTAATTTTACAAAAATCTTAGGAATCATATATTCAGGTAATTTTTTTGATAAATAAGATATTATTTCACTATCATCTAAATTTTCTTTTATTTCTAAATAAGCAATTAGTTTTTTATTATATTTATCTTTAGATGTTATAACTATTACATTACTTATTTTTTCATGTTTTATTAAAAAAGTTTCTATTTCACCAATTTCTATACGATAACCATTTATTTTTACTTGATGATCTTCTCTTCCTAAAAATTCTATATATCCTTCAGGTAAAAATCTTCCTAAATCACCTGTTTTATACAATCTTTCTTTTGTTTGAGGATGAATTACAAAGGATTTATTAGTTTTTTCTTCATCATTATAATAGGATTTTGCTAAACCTTCGCCACCTATATATATATATCCATCAATATATTCTGGACATATTTCTAAGCTATCATTTAAAACATACATTTTTTGGTTAGAAAGAGGTTTTCCATAAGGAATACTATTCCAATTATTATTAAAAGATTCTATTTCATAAAAAATAGACCAAATAGAGGCTTCTGTTGCACCTCCCAAACTTATTACTTTTATTTTATTATCAAAAGCTTTTATTTTATTTGGTAAATCTAAAGGAATCCAATCACCGCTCATCATAACTGTTTTTAAATAAGATGAAAATCGTTCTTTTTTATCATTACAATATTCTGTATACATATTCATTAATGCAGGTACTGAATTCCAAATCGTTACTTTATTTTTTATTAATAAATTTTCCCAAAAAGAAGGTTCTTTTAATTCTTCATTACTTGGTATTACGATTGTTCCACCAGCAAAAAAAGTTCCAAAAATATCATAAACAGATAAATCAAAACTTAGTGAAGATAAAGCAAAAATAGAATCATCAGAAGTAATATTAAATCTTTCATTTATATCTAAAATGGTATTAACTGCACCTTTATGAGATATTTCAACACCCTTTGGTATTCCTGTTGAACCTGATGTAAAAATAATATAAGCAGTTTCATCTGAATTTAATTTTATTTCATTTTTAAAGTAAATAAAGTTACTATTTTTATCAATTTTTACTATATTAAAATTATTATCATAATTAATATCTGAAATAATAGTTTTTATATTACAAGTGTTGATAATAAAATCATTCCTATCTTTTGGATAATCAATATTTAATGGTATGTAAGCATAACCTAAATATAAAATAGAAAGCACTGCAACCACTTGTTTATAACTTTTATCTAAATAAACTCCAATAAATTTGGAATCATCTTTTTTAGAATTTTGTATTTTGTAAGCTGTATTTTTTACCAATTTAAAAATATCATTATAGGTAAATTCTTCATTATCACTAATAATAGCTATTTTATTTGGATTTTTTTCTACTTGTTCAAAAAATCCTTCATGTAATAATTTATCATCTAATTTTTTATAGGTGTTATTAAAATCTAAATTAATAAAATCAATTTGTTTTTTATCAGAAATATTGAAATAATTATCTAAATTTTGTTCTGATATTTCTTCTAATAAATTGCAATAAGCTTCAAACATAGCTTTAATCATTTTTTCAGGAAAAATATGTTCCAAATAATCCCAATTAAAAACTAATTCATCATTAATTTCAGCTACTTGATGATCTAACCAAACTTGAGGGGTTTGAGTAATAGAATAAACAATTTTTCCCAATAAACTATTAAAATCAAATCCATTGTTTCCAACCATACTTGTAAAAACTACAGGCATAAAAGAAGCTTCTAAACCTTTTAATCTTGCTAATTCTCTAAGTACAGAAACACCTCCAAAATATCTATTATCAATATCTTCAATAAGTTGTTTTTGAATATTTATAGAATTCTCATAGAGATTTTTTGAATTATCTAAATTTATTTCTAAAAGATTTAATGAAGTAAAATCACCTAAAATATTATTTATATCTCTATGAACTTGTAATCTATTAAATAATGTTATGTTTAAAGTAAAATCAGATTTTTTTGACCAATAAGAAAGTATTTTTGAAAAAGAAGTTATTAAAATAGTATTTACAGTTATATTTAAATTTTTTGCTTTAAGCTTAATTTTATCCCATTTATCTTTTGATAATTTACCTTCTAAACGATTAAACTTAGTTTTATTAATATTTTCATTTATTTTAGATATATTTGTATATAACTGAGGAGCAGAGGGTAAATTCTCTAGTCTTTCTAACCAATAATTTTTAGATTTATTATATAAAAAACTGTCTTTTAATTTTTCGCAATATAAAACATAATCTCTAAAATTTATTTCTAAATTTTGTAATTCCAAATTAGTATTATTATAAAAATCAGTTATTTCTTTAGCTATGATTATAATACTAGTTGCATCAGTAAAAATAGCATCAAAACTATAATGTAAAATTGAAATTTCTTCATTTAATACACTTATTTCTAAATTAAAAACAGGAAATTTTGAATAGTCAATTTTTTCATGAGAAAGTCTTTTTCTTATTTCTAGTATTTCATTAATATTATTAATGTCTGAATTATTAGAGTTTATTTTATACGTTTTTATTTTAAAATAAGGTACATTTTTTAATATTACTTGCTTATCATTTTCTATAACTGTTTTTAATAAATAATGTCTAGCAATAACTTTATTAAAAGCTTTTTCAAATTTATCTATATCTAAGTCTTTTATTTCTATTTCAATATAACCATGTGCTGAAATATTTCCTAATTCAATATTTTCTCTTCCTACTAAATAAGCCTGTTGAATTTCTGTTAAAGGAAATGGTTTATATAAATCATAATTATTTTGAATAATTTCAGGTAATTTAAACTCACCATTTTTTTGTTTTAATTCAATTATTTTTGATAAATTATTTATATTAGGATAAGAAAATAAATCTTTTATTTCTAAATTAATATTAAAGGCTCTACTTATTTTATCAACTGTTTGTATTGCTAAAAGTGAATGACCTCCTAATTCAAAAAAACTAGAATTAATATTTATGTTTGTATTTTCAAAAAAAACAGAAAAAATATCAATAAGTACTTTTTGAATTGGGGTAATATTTTCAATTTCAATTATATTTATTTCATTTGTTAAATATTTTTTTTCTAAAGCTTCAAAATCAATTTTTCCATTGGTTGTTAAATAAAAATCTTCAATATATATTATTTTAGGAATAAAAGCATCAGGTAATCTTTCTATTAAATAATTAGCTAAATCTATTTCTTTTTTTGTTAAAACATAAGCTACTAAAAATTTGTTATTATTTTTTTCAATAATTCTTACAACTGCTTTTTTTACTTGTTCATGAGAATTTAAAATATTTTCAACTTCTTCTATTTCAATTCTTACTCCTCTTATTTTTACTTGAGTATTATTTCTTCCAATAAAAATAATTTCTCCTTTTTCATTCCATTTTGCTAAATCACCAGTTTTATAAAGTCTTTTATCACTAAAATCTGTTTTTATAAAATAATTATCATTTAAATTTTCTTTTTTATAATATCCTTTGGAAATACTTTCACCTGTTAAATATATTTCACCTGTTATATTTATAGGGCATAAATTTAAATCTGTATCTAAAATAAAAACATCAACATTATCAATTGGTTTTCCTATAGAAATAGAGTTATCTGAAAGACAAGGGGCTGAAGGACAAGGGACTAAAGCACCCTTGTTCAGGAGAATTTTGCTTGTTTCTATTTCGTTCAGTAAACTATTATTTTTTCTAATTTCTATAGAAGTACTTACTACAGTATTTTCTGTAGGGCCATAATGATTATATAAATTAAAAGATACATTCTCAGGTATTTTTGATAACTTATCGCCACCAACTAAAACTTTTTTTAAACTTTTTACTGTTTTCCAATCTTCTTCGTTAATTATTTCAAAAAAAGGAGTTGGTATAAAAGAAATATCAATTTTATTTTCTTCAATCCAATTAGTAAAAGAAGATGTTTTTTCTAAAATATTTTTTTCTGGTATATGAATTGTAGAACCAGACATAATATAAGGAAAAATTTCCCAAACGGAAGCATCAAATGACACTCCTGCTATTAATGATGAATTAGTTTTTTCATTTAATTGATAAGTTTCTTTGTGCCAATTTATTAAATTCAAAAGATTTTGTTTTGAAATTTCAACTCCTTTTGGTATTCCTGTAGAACCAGAAGTATAAATAACATAGGCTGTTTTTGAATTAAGATAATGGGCTGAAGCAACTTTGTTCAGGAACTTTGAATCAGTTATATCTTCAATAAAAATATATTTATCATTATCTGATAATAAATTAGAGTATTCTTTTGAAGTAATAATTATTTCTGTTTGAGAATCTTCTATTATTAATTCATTTCTTTTTTTAGGATTTTTTGGATCAATTGGTAAAAAATAATTATCAGATTTTAGTATTCCTAAAATTGAGATTATAAGTTCTGAAGACCTTTCAAAAAATACACTAACTAAAGAATTTTTTATATTTTTATCTATTAAAAAATTAGCAATTTTATTTGATTCTAAGTCCAAATCATTATAAGTTATTGTAATATCTCTATTAAAATTATTATCTTTTATAGCTGTATTGTTTGGATAAGATAAAACTTGATTTTTAAAAATATCTAATAAATCTAAATTATTATCATAACTAACTTTTTTACCATGAGAAAAAGCTAATATTTTATTTTTTTCATTTTCAGATAAAACATCAATATCTTTTATTTTTATTTCATTATTAGCTAAAATAATATCTATTATATTTAAGAAACTATTTTTTAATTTTTCTATAGTAGAATCAAAAAACAAATCTGTATTATATTCAAAAACACATTTTAATTTTTCATCAAAAGGAATTATTGATAACACTAAATCAAACTTAGATGTTTTCATATCCACATCAAGATAAGTTATTTTAGTATCATTTATTGGTTCAATATCTATAGAAGCATGAAGTGCAATAATTGTTTGAAAAATTGGAGTACGACCCGTCGTTCTTTCTGGATTTATAATTTCAACTATTTTTTCAAAAGGTAAATCTTGATTATCATAAGCAGATAGAGTTGTATTACTTACTTCTTCTATTAGTTTGGAAAAACTAATTTCACTATCTATTTTTGTTCTTAAAGATAACATATTCAAAAACAAACCTATTAAATTTTCCCATTCTGGCTCATTTCTACCTGTTATAGGAGTTCCAACAATTATATCTTTTTGACCTGAATATTTATAAATCAATATGTTATAAACAGATAACAAAATAGAAAAAACAGTAACACCTTTTTGTTTTCCAAGTTCTTGTAATTTGTTTAAAATATAAAATGGTATTTCAAAATTATTCATTGCACCATTAAAAGTTTGAGTTTTATTTCTCGGTTTATCAAAAGGTAGATTTAAGCTTTCAGAAATTTCAAATAACTGCTTTTTCCAAAAATCAATTTGTTTATCTAATTTATTACTTTCTATAAGATTTTTTTGCCAAAAAGAAAAATCAGAATATTGATGAGTTAATTTCTCTACTTTACTGAACAAGGTGAATTCATTCCCTTGTTTTTCTAAAAGCTCTTTATATATACTAGTAATTTCTTCAAAGAGAATTTTTAAAGAAAAACCATCGGCAATAATATGATGTATCGTCAATAAAACTATATTTTCAGTATCATTTTTTCTAAAAATAGTGCCTCTTAATAATGGAGGTGTTTTTAGATCAAAAGGAATAGAAGCATCATCTTTTAATACTTCATTCAAATTAGTATTTTCATCAATTTCAACTATTTTTAATGATATTTTTAGTTCTGATAAAATAACTTGATGAGGAATATTATTATCTAATTTAAAAACTGTTCTTAGATTTTCATGTCTTTCTATTATTTTATTTATTGATTTTTCTAATATTTCATAATTCAAATAACCATCGAACTTTAATGCAGAAGGAATATTATATGAAATTATTCCTGATTCTAATTGTTCTATAAACCATAATCTTTGTTGTGGAAAAGATAGTGGAATCAATTTATCATTTTTTTCTAAATCTTGATTTATATTTATTTTTAAATTATTAGAATATTTTTCTTTTATAAAAACAAGAATATCTTCTGTTATTTCATTAATACTAGGGCCTTTTAATATTTTGGATAAAGGAAGAGTGATTTTAAAATCATTTTTTAAACGATTAAATAATTCCATACCCATTAAAGAACCAATTCCTAGATTTTTTAATTGATTATTTTTATCTATTTCATTTTCAGGAACTTTTAATACTTTAGAGATATTTTTTACCAAATAATCAGAAATAAGCAAGCTTTTATTTTTATCGTCACTATTTAAAATCGTTTCTATTGTTAAAATATCATTTTTGTTTTCTAAAAGATTTTTTCTTTTTAATTGAGAAGTAAGTAAAAATTTATTT
>JBBTGK010000260.1:0-15877 GCA_038060635.1 Cyanobacteriota bacterium
ATAAAATTAATTTTACAAGATTAACCTAACTGTAATGTCAAGTATTATTATATTTTTTGTTCATTAGTGTTTAAATTATAATTTGATGATTTTATTTTCTCAGAAATATTTTTTAAATTATAAGATTTATCGTTTTGATTTGTTATTTCATGTAAAAAAGATAATTTTTCCCATACTTCATAGTTAGATTCATCAATCGATAAAGCTTTTTTATAACTAGAAATAGCACTATCATAATCTTTTATTTCTCGATAACAATTGGCTAAATTATTCCATACACAAAAATCATCATATTTAATGGTCAAATAAAAATTATAACTAAATATCGCATTTTCATAATCTTGTAGTTGATATTGAACATCTGCAATATTTTTCCAAACCTGATAAAAACTTGGTTTAAGTTCTATTATATTTCTATAAATTTCTATAGATTTTTCAAAATTTTTATTTATTAAATAACATCTTGCCAAAGAATACATACAATCAATATCATTTTTATTTATAGTTAGATATTTTTCATAATATCTAGTTGCTTTTATAATATATCCTAATTTTTCAGAACAAATACCTAACATCATATAGGCTTCATTATTATCTTTTTTTATATCTAAGGATAATTTAAACAAATCATAACATTTTTCATATTTTTCCATAAAGTAATAAGATAAGGCTAAATTACTAATAGTTTCAAAACTATCAGGATCGTATAACCTTGCATTTTCATAAAAAAATATAGCATCCTCATATTTACTATTATAGTAATTACAATTACCAACTCTCAATAAAACATAAGAATTTATTATATTTTGATTTAGATATTTATTATAATAAATAGATGATTTTTTATACTCTTTTAGACCGTAAAAAAATTCACCTAACAAAAGATTAGCAGTATTGCTATTTTTTAATAATTCAAGATTTTTTATAAATGATAAAACAAACATCAAAAACTTATCTTAGCTTAAAAGTAATATTTTATAAAATCAAGTTTAGCAAAATAAAATTATAACTGTATGATGTTAGTTAAGATTTTAAATTTAAAATTTTAAAAAGCTCTCAAATAAAGGTTTTTAAGAAGGTTATTTTTTTTATAAAAAAAATAAGTAAAAGTTTTTTTACTTAAATTTAGAAGAAATATAAAGAAAATATAATAAAAGCTTGCTTGTTTAAAAATCCTATGTTAATATACGTAAGTGTTCGTTACAGATTTTCGGAGTGTAGCGCAGTGGTAGCGCACCTCGCTTGGGACGAGGGGGTCGTAGGTTCAATCCCTATCACTCCGATTTTTCATAATAAGATTAGCAAATCTATATGTTAAAGACGAAAGAAAATTCTAAACAATCAGCAATTATCTAATAATAAATTAAAAGTAAATGATTTTTTCAATAAGACCCATTTTTCAAGCTTACGTTTTGTTTTTTGTTGCATTCTTCCTTTTTTTAGCTGCAACTAATATACAAGGTGGATGGCTTTTTGTTATAGACTCATTGTTAATAAGCCTACTGGTGTTTTCTGCTATATATCCTTCTATACAATCAAAAAAATTATTAATTTCCAGAAAATTTAAAAAATCAATAAATGAAGATGATCTTATAGAAATTGAAGTTATTTTAGAAAATACTTCAAATCGAACCATATCTTTTTTGGGTGTTGAAGAAGAAGAACTTATTAAAAAAAATAATCAGGTTTTAAAAGTAAATGGAAAAAAGTTTTTTATAAGTATTTTACCTAAAGAAAAAAAATCTTTTTTTTACCAAATAAAACCAGATGTACGTGGTATTTACCAATTTAACAATATAAAATTAGTTTCTGATGGACCTTTTGGATTATTTAGATATACAAAAAAAATTGAAATTAAAGACTCTTTATATGTTTATCCTAATGTTGAAAATTTAAAAAATGTAGATTTTGTAGGTAATAGGAATTTGGGTTATAAAGTATCATCAAGAACAAAATCAGCAGTTGATTCATCATTACCAATGAATATAAGAGACTATAAAAGAGGTGACCCTACAAAATTAATTCATTGGAAATCTGTTGCAAGAACAAATAAATTAATGGTAAAAGAACTTGAAACAGAACAATCTTTAAATGTAAAAATATTTATAGATACAGAAAAAAATAAAAGTTTTGGTGTTGGCAGAGGAAATAATTTTGAATATATTATAAAAGCTTCATTTTCTATTTTTAAATTTTTCTATAATAAAGGATTTCACACAGAATTAGTTTATTTTTTAGATGATAAATTAAAAAAAATTGATAATCAAAAATCAGATAGAGAAATAAATGATACTTTTACAGAAATAGAAGCGTTAGAAACAAAAAAATTTAGAGAAATAATTAATCATGATAATTTAGATAAAAAGAGTATGAATATTATCTTTTTTTCGGATATAGAAGATGAAGATATAAATATATTGAATGATTTATATAATTTAAATTATAGTATAGTGCCATTTTTTTGTAAAAATAATACTTTTGATGAAAAAATAAAAGATAAAACTAATATTTTAAAAAATTGTAAGTATAAATTTTTTGAATTAGAAAAAGGTAAAAAAATATCTGATATTATATATATTTAGAAATAATTTTTAATGTTATAATTTTAACGCTAAGATCATAAGTATGATTAAAAATTTGGTTGAGTGTTATAAAAATGTCAAAAACTAGAGATTATATTTTATTATATATTAATGGTAAAAAAACAAAAATAAAAGGTGATTCCGTTTTTAAATCGCTTTCAGATTTTTTAAGATATGAAAAACAATTAGTAGGTACAAAAGTTGTTTGTGCTGAAGGTGATTGTGGTTCTTGTACTGTAGTTCATGGAAAATTAGAAAACGATTCTTTAAACTATAAAATAGTTAATTCTTGCATAAAATATATGTACCAATTAGATGGAACGCACATAATAACTGTAGAGGGTTTAAAATCTAATGGTTGTATGAATCCTATACAAGATTCTATGATAAAAAATCATGGAGCTCAATGTGGTTTTTGTACTCCTGGTTTTGTGGTAGCAATGACAACAATGTTTCAAGAAAAAAATAAACTTAGCTTAAAAGATTTAAAAGATGGACTAAATGGTAATTTATGTAGATGTACAGGATATGAATCAATAGTAAAAGCAGGAATGGAAGTTGATACTTCTAATCTTAAACATTTTGAAGAAATTTATGATGCTAAAAATATAATTCCCGATTTACAAGAAGTAAAAACTATTCCTATTTTTATTGAAACTGAAGAAAAAAAGTTTTTTGCTCCAATAGATTTAATCTCAGCATCAGAATTTAAAAAAGCAAATGAAGGTTTAACTATTGTTTCTGGTGGAACAGATATAAGCGTTCAGATTAATAAAGGAATGAGAAACCCAAATGTAATTATGAGTACATGGGGCATAGATTCATTAAAAGAGCTTAAAATTGAAAATGATAATTTAATTGTAGGTTCAAGAGTTACTTTATCTGAATTAGAAACTTTTATAAAAGATTTATATCCTTCTTTTTATGATGTATTAAATGTTTTTGGTTCTCCTCAAATAAGAAATTCTGGTACATTAGCTGGTAATATAGCAAATGCTTCTCCAATTGCAGATACTATTCCTTTTTTATTTGTTATGAATGCAGAACTTGAATTATCAGGCTCTAATGGTTTTAGAACAGTAAATATAAATAATTTCTATAAAGGATATAAGAGTTTAGATTTAAATAATGATGAATTTATTTCTAAAATTACCATTCCTCTTCTTAAAAACAATGAAAAATTAAAACTTTATAAAGTGTCAAAAAGAAAAGACCTTGATATTTCAACCTTTACAGCTAGTTTTTTAATGAAATCAAATGAAGGTAAAATCGAATCAATTAATATTGCTTTTGGTGGAGTTGGTCCAATAATTATTAGATTGAAAAAAACCGAAGAGTTTTTAAAAGGTAAGTTTTTAAATGAAGAAAACTTTATTCAAGCTGGATTAATGTCAACACAAGAGATAACACCTATATCTGATGTAAGAGGCTCAAAAGATTTTAGATTCCAATTAGCAAAAAATATAATGAAAAAGTTCTATTTTGAATGTTTAGAAGAGGAGGCTGTTTTATGTCAATAATAGGACAAAATATTCCTCATGATTCTGCAAAAGGTCATGTAACAGGAGAATCTGTTTTTATTGATGATATGCCATTTGCAAAAAATGAGTTAATGGTAGATTTTTTAGGCAGTCCTTTTGCCCATGCAGAATTAATTTCTGTTGATACTTCAGAAGCTGAAAAAATAGATGGAATTATAGGTCTTTTTACTTATAAAGATTTAAATGGTATTAATAAATTTGGACCTATAATTCAAGATGAACATTTATTAGTTGAACATTTGGCTACTTTTATTGGAGAACCAATAGTTGTAATTGCAGGAGAAAATAAACAAGCTATCGAAAAAGCTAAAAAAGCTATTAAACTAAATATGAAAGAGCTTGAACCTATTTTTTCAATTGATGAAGCAATAAAAAAAGAACAATTTATTGGTATTCCTAGAACCATAAAAACTGGTGATGTAGAATCAGCTTTTAAAACCTCAGAACATGTTTTAGAAGGAACTTTTATTATTGGTGGACAAGAGCAATTTTATTTGGAATCTCAAGCGTCTTTAGCATATCCAGGAGAAAATAATTCTTTAGTTATTCATTGTTCTACACAACATCCATCAGAAATTGTACAAGTTGCTGCTAGTATTTTAGGATTAAACCAAAATCAAGTAATTTGTATTACCAAAAGAATGGGTGGGGGTTTTGGTGGAAAAGAATCGCAGGCTTGTCATTATGCTGTAATGGCAGGATTAGTCGCACTAAAAACTAAAAGACCTGCAAGAATTATTCTTACAAAAGATGTTGATATGCAAGTAACAGGAAAAAGACACCCTTTTCAAAATAATTATAAAGTTGGTTTTGATAGTAATGGACAAATTAATGCTTTAAAGGTAGATCTTTTTTCAAATGGAGGAGCCGCCGCTGATTTATCAACTTCTATATTAGAAAGAGCTATGTTACATTCGGATAGTGCTTATTATATTCCTAATATGGAAGTTCATGGGAAAATTTGTAGAACTAATTTACCTCCTAATACAGCTTTTAGAGGTTTTGGAGGCCCACAAGGAACATTAAATACAGAAAATATTATTGAAGAAATTGCTAATTATCTAAAAAAAGATTCCTATGAAATAAGAAGATTAAATTGTTATGGTATAGATGAAAGAAATGTAACTCATTATGGTAAAGTTTTTTATAACAATGTCTTACCAGAAATTTTTGATGAATTGCATAAAAAATCAGATTATAAAGAAAGATTTGATAGTATAAAAGAATTTAATAGTAATTCAAAAACTCATTTAAAAGGAATTTCCCTTTCGCCTGTTAAATTTGGAATATCTTTTACTACCAAGTTTTTAAATCAAGGAAGTGCTTTAGTCAATATTTATCTTGATGGAAGTGTTCAAGTTTCAACTGGTGGAACTGAAATGGGACAAGGATTAAATACAAAAATACGCCAAATAGTAGCAGATGAATTTTCTATAGATTATGAAAATATAAGAATAATGGATACTTCCACCGAAAAAAATAATAATACATCGCCAACGGCAGCTTCTAGTGGAACAGATATTAATGGTTCTGCTGCTGTTTTAGCTTGTACAGCTATTAGAGATAGATTAGCTGATTTTGCAGCTCAACATTTTTCTTCTCCTGAAGAAGGAATTGTAAAATCAAAAAATAATATTGTTTTTAAAGATAATTATGTTTTTGATGATCGTAAACCACATAAAAAAATATCTTTTAAAGATCTTATTCCTTTAGCTTATAGAGAAAGAGTAAATTTAGGTGAAAGGGCTTTTTATCAAACACCAGGAGTTGATTTTAACAGAGAAACAGGGAAAGGGAATCCTTTTCTATATTTTACAAATGGAGCAGCAGTTTCAGAAGTTTTAATTGATAAATTTACAGGAGAATTAAAAATATTAAGAGCTGATATTTTAATTGATATTGGACAATCTATTAATCTTGGAATTGATAGAGGGCAAGTAATAGGTGGTTTTATTCAAGGTGCAGGATGGTTAACTTCAGAAGAGCTTAAATATACAGATAAAGGATATTTATTATCTCATTCACCTACAACCTATAAAATACCTAATATAACAGATATGCCTGATATTTTTAATGTTGAATTCTTTAAAAATGAAGAAAATACTGTAAACGTAAAAAAGAGCAAAGCTGTTGGAGAACCTCCATTATTATTAGGTATTTCTGTTTGGACAGCAGTAAAACATGATTTATCTTTTGTTAGTAAAAATAGAGTTACTCTTAATACTCCAGCTACAAATGAAGAAATAGTTATGAGAATAGCAGAATTTGAATAGAGGATAAATATATGTTTTTAGTTACAGTAATTGTTGGTGCAATTATAATGTCTATTTTTGGTAGATATCCATTTTTTGGGCCAATACTTGCAGGAATGGTTTGTACTTTTATGATGCAAAACACTAAAAAAGGCATGATAGCAGCTTTTATTAGTGGTTCTTTTACTGGAATTTTTGCCAGTATTATTTTAGCGGTTTTTGGTACTTTGTTAGGTTTACTTACTTTTGGTATTTTGGGTGGTGCGGTAGCAGGCGTTACAGCTACAATTGTAGCTACAGGTAAAATTATAGCTGCATTGTATTTTGGATTTTTAGGTGCGTTTGGAGGCTTTCTTGGAGGAATTGCTCAAAGAAAACTTTTAGGTGTAGATACAACACAGATAAGAAAATTACTTAAATAAGCTAAAAATTTTATACTTTATAAATCATCATTAGATTTTTTAAAACCCTACATTTTAGCTTAAAATCTAACTTTTTTTGAATTTATTAAAAAAATTCATTAAAATACTTATTGTCAAATTATCATATATAGGATAATATAAATAAGTAGTTTATTTTTTAAGATTTATGCCAAAAAGGAACAATTTAAAATGAATTTAGTTAATATCGGTTACGGAAATGCTGTATCATCTGATAAAGTTATAGCAGTTGTATCTCCTAGTTCAGCTCCAATAAAAAGAATCATTCAAGACGCAAGAGATTCTAATAAATTAGTTGATGCTACTTATGGAAGAAAAACAAGAGCTGTTATAATTACAGAAAGCAATCATGTTGTTCTTTCTGCATTACAAGCAGAAACAATTGCAAACAGACTTGATTCTGGAGATGAATAAGATTTTATAATCTTTTTAAAAAGCTATCTGAAAAGGTAGCTTTTTTTTGTATTTTTTTATTTATTAATTTGATTGGATAATATTATTACAAAGAAGTTTTCAAGTACGCTAGAATTTATTTTTTATTAAAAGATTTAAATTAAATGAAATATATTAATAAAAATCTTTTTTTTATCAAAAATTCAAGTTAATATGTATTATTGCGAATATATTTTTAATGGAAAATTTTCTAATGGAAAAAAACGAAAAAGATTTTATGTTACAAGCAATAGAGGTTGCCTCTGATAATGTAAAAAAAGCAGGTGGTGGCCCTTTTGGTGCGATTATTGTTAAAGATGGTAAAATTGTTGCTGTTGCTCATAATACAGTTACTACAACGAATGATCCAACTGCACATGCAGAAGTAAATGCAATAAGAGAAGCTTGTAAAAATTTAAATACTTTTCAATTAGATGGATGTGATATTTATTCTAGTTGTGAACCTTGCCCTATGTGTTTATCTGCTATTTATTGGGCTAGATTAAAAAATGTTTATTTTGCAGCGTCAAGATATGATGCTGAAGATGCTGGTTTTGATGATTCTTTTATTTATAATGAATTGGCAAAAAAAGTTGAAGATAGAACAGTAAAAATTCAACAAATATTACCAGAAGAAGGAAAAGAACCTTTTAATGTTTGGGCAAAATTTGAACAAAAAATAAATTATTAATAGAATATTATCGTAGAGACGCATTGCAATGCGTCTCTACATTATTGTTTTTTAAACAACGCCATCAATTCTGTTCATACTCATTACCTTATATTTTTGAGGTAATAATAAACTATTTCTTTCTATTTCTTTTAATTCTACACGACAAGTCAATGCTTTTATATCAAAAGGAAGTTTATTTAGCTTCATTTCCAATTCTTTAATCTTTTTATCAACTTTATTTTTTATTGAATTATCAGCAACATTAAAATTTATTTGTAAATCTCTTTTTAGATTACTTATATCAACGCCAATTTTTCCTAAATTATTAGTATTAACTGCAAGATTTATTTTTAACGGAATTTCCCCGATTTCAATTTTTTTATTAGATTTATCTTCACGTCTTATCATAATTTCGGCATTATAAATTTTTCCATTTATATTAACTGGAATAGGAATACATAAACATTCTTCAGATTTAGCTAATAACTCTCTAGCAAAAAACTCATCATTAAGATCTTCTGTTTTTTCACTAAGTTCTTTCATTAAATCATTATCATTAGTATTATTTAAATTTGCCAGATTTGTTTTTTTTGTAGTTTTTTTCTCTTCTTCACCCAACATAAAAAGATTTTGTAAAAGCCCTATAAAAGAGTTTTCTTCATCATCTCCATCGGTAACTTTAGATTTAAGTTCTGGAAAATTTCTATCAATAATATCTTTTAGTTCTTCTATTGTTAATTCCATGTCAGAAAAATATTTTTTTAGCATAGAAATTTGTTGCGGAAAATTATGAGGATTCTGTAATATATCCAAATTAGTAATTGTATTAATTATATTAGATAATTTTTGAACATTATTTCCTAAATTTTTTATTATATTCTGAGGATTTGATTCTTCTAGCAAAGATTTTTCAGTAACCATAATATTATTTTCAGAAGGTAAATGTGAAACATTCAAATTCTTTACTATATTTTTTTGTTCTATATTATTATTATTATTTAAAATTACTGATTTATTTGTATTTTGCTCATTTTTTATAATATTTTTTGTTAAAGCATTAGTATTTTTAGGAATATTATTTTCTTTTTTTCCTGAAAGTATGTCATTTTCTTTAAAAGAGTTCTTAGAAGGTTCTTTATTTTCTTCATCTACATCACTTTGATCTTTTTCACCTTTGATTAATTGTTTTACTTCTTGTATAGGAGCATCTTGTTTTTTTATATTTTGAACTTGAGGTAAATTATTCTCATTTTGAATATCAGGATCAATTCCTTTTATAGTTTCCTTTTTTCTTAATTCTTTATTAGAGGTAATTTTTTTATTTAATTCTGAAGTAAAATCATTATCATTTAATTTATCAATCATTTTTTTTAGATCTTTATTAAGAACAAGAAGGTTTTGAGACATTCCACCGCCAGTTAATAACTGTCTTACAGCAGAAATAGATTTTGGCTCAACTTTTAGGTTATTTATAAGTAAAACAACACCTGCTTCAATATTAGCATTATTTCCATTAACTAGCCCTGTTAATAATCTTGAAACTTGGGTCATAGTTTGTTTATTTACTGGTTGTCCATAATTTGCCAAAACATTAGCTAATTGATTATTTTCAGGTGTATTTTGTAAACCAATTTCTTTTAAAACATTTGAAAAACTTTGAATAGATTTATTAAAAACTGGTGTTTTAGGGGCTTGATCTGGATTTTGTACAGTTGTTTCTTTGCTTTGCTTTTGACTTACTTTTTCTTCAGGTAAAGGTATAGTCTTCTCTGGTAAAGCATAAGGAGCATTAATAGGATTATAGTTAACTAAAAACGGGTTACCGCCAGAAGAAGATATACTTGGGATTTCCATAACAGTTCTCCGTTTTATTTATCTTTATCTTTCTTTATAGGTATATCTTTATCTTTTTTATCAACTGGTTTATTAGTATTTACAGGTTTTGGAGCTGGTTTGCCCAAAGATACATTAATTTTTTTACCAGCTTTAAAATTTAAAATTGGTATTCCTGCTACTGAAACAATCTTAGATTTTTCAAATTGTTTTTGAAAAAAAGATGATTCGATTGCACTACTTGAACTTATTGAAAATACAATTCCTGATATTATTACTAATGATTTTATAAAACCACCTATTGGCCTTAAATTTTTATTTTTATTTGCACTAAGATTATCGGCTATTTTTATTATAAAAAAGAAAATGATTAATGTAATAAGCATAACCGAGAAATCAAGTAAATAAGAAATAGAATCTGCTAATTTACTATTCTCTAAAAAAACCATTTGAGATTTAGTTATAAACCAACCAGAATACATACCTATAAGAACTATAATATAAGATATTGGCTTAATAACGCTTTTTGAAAAGAAATCTAGGCATATAACACCAAGAATAATTAAAAGAAATACAAAGTCTATAGTATTTATAATTCCTACTAACATTAAAATTAAAAATAAAACTACTGAACCTGCAGGTATTCCTATTTTTAATAAAAAATCCTTGTTATCACTATCTCTTTGTTCAGATGACGCAGATCTACTCTTACTAGTTTCTTGTTTTTTTTCTTCTTTTGCTTGTAAATTTGCTTCTTTTTTATGTTCTTCTCTTTTGTTTTCTTCAAAAAAAGGTGAGTTAGTTTCAAATATATTTGCAATTTCTTCTTGAAGATCTGCGGTAGAACCTTTAGTAAGTTCTGCATTATGTGTATTATTTGACTCTTCTAATGATGTATTAGTACTTATTAGCTGTTCAACTTTATTTACTATTTGATTATTAATAGGATTAATATTTGAATTATTTTCTTGGAATAATGGATTAGGAATATCAAAATTAGTATCTTGTATTTTTCTACCAGGTTGAGTCGTACTACCAACCTTAAATGGAATTGATTTAGCGGGTTCTGGAGAGGTTGTAAGTGGGCCTGATTTACCTGTTTCTTGAAGTTGAGGTAAACCACCTGTTTGTTTATTTAAAAGACCAGTACCAACTTTTTTAACATTATAATCTAATTGTTTAGCTGTTGATGAGGTTGAAGTACTTTTAAGACCTGAAAGTTGAGATGTAAGATTATTTGCTAAAGCATTTCTATAATCATTTAGATCACTATTCATCTCCATTGCACTTTGATACCTTTTTGATGGAGTTTTTGCCATTGCTTTTGATATTATATTCTCAAGCATTTTATGTATTTTAGGATTTATCTCAGTTGGTTTTATTGGTTCTTTTGTAGCTATTTTTAATAAAACACTAGCTATTGTATCTCCTGTAAAAGGTTTTTGACCTGTAACAACTTCATATAAGACTACGCCCAAAGAAAAAATATCAGATTTCCCATCAAGTTCCCGTGAATCTTGTTCTGGGGAAGCATAAGCGATTGTACCAACTAAAGAACCATCTATTGTCATTGACATCGAGTTTAAATCTTTTGTAACACCAAAATCAGTAAGTTTTACAACTCCATCTTCAAGAACAAATATATTTGATGGTTTTATATCTCTATGAATAATACTTCTTTGATGTATATAATCAAGAGCTAAACAAGTATCTGCAATAACTGACGCAGCTAAATCAAGACTAAGTGTTCCACCTTGAGCTTCAACAACTTGTTCCAAATCCTTTCCATTTAAATATTCCATTATTATGTATTGATTATCATTTTGCTCAATAACATCATAAACAGATACTATATTTTTATGATTCAATTTAGCTAATATTTCAGCTTCTTTTTTAAATCTTTTTATAGTTATTGAATACGCTTCAGGATCTCTTTTTTTATGCTCATCAATTTTTAATTCTTTTATAGCTACTTTTCTATTTAAAGCCTTATCAACAGCAAGATAAACAGCACCCATTCCGCCTTGCCCTAATTCCCCCATGATAGTATATTTACCAACTTGAGTTGGTGAATTACTAGAACCAGATTTCTGATTGACAAAATCAGATAAGGGATCTGATAAAACAGATTTTAATGATAACCAGTCAGACGTACCTTCTGGACATATTTGAGTCTGATCATCAAGGTTCATTGAAGCAATTTCACTTAGAGCATAAGGACCTTGTACAGCTTCACTTAAATATACATAATATTTTGATTGACTCATTTAAATAATATATTTCTATTTTCATAATAAAAAATTCTAGACCCATTACTTTAAGATTATATCATTAGTAATGTAGAAAAATAAGTTATTTTAGGGTAAAATTATATTATCTTTATTTTAATTTAAATATACTTAATTTAATTTATGGAATTAATAGAATCAAATTTATTATAAATATTCAAAATATAACTGTAAATTATGAAATTTAATTAATATAATTAATAGAGTATAAGTAAGTGATTATAGTTTTTTGTTATAATTGAATAAATAATTTATAAGGTGATTAATTTGAAAAAATTTAGTTTTTTAGTTTTTTGTGCTCTATTTGTTTTTTCATGCCAAGTTGAAACAACTCCATCAAATGAACAGAATAATAATGTAACTGAAAATAATAATACAACTCAAAATACAAATAAAGATAAAGTAGTTCCTACAGTTGCACCTACAGTTTCACCATCACCTCAAGTTTCTGTAAAACCAACTCCAATACCAACACCACCTTCTTTACTAACTGGAGAAAAAGATGTTGAAGACAAAGATGTTGAAAGTAAATTAGAAAAAGATCCAACAAGCACAGATGCTCAAACAATAAAAACCAATATAGATTGGAAATTATATAATCCAATTACTAAAGGTAAAAAATATACTTATAATTACACCGTAAAAGAAGGTACTTTTGAATTTAAAGCTGATGTTTTATGGGAAATATCAGAAGTTTCTCAAACAGGTTATGTTTTAAAAAGAAGTATTTTATCAGATAAAAGTCAACTTAGTGCATTAAGTGTTCCAGTTGCTTTAAATTCTGATAATTCACCATCTATCGTTCCTGTTGTATCTGTTGGGGGCGAAAAAGTTGAAACTACAAGAAATATTGAAGTTTTTGATAAAATAGAAAAAGTAAAATTACCTTATAAAGAACTTGATACAATAAAAGTAATTTCTAAAACCACATCAGCAAAAGGAGAGGTAAAAACGACAAATTGGTATAGTAAGGGAATAGGATTAGTAAAATCAGTTCAAGAATCTACGGCTGGTGTTTATACCCTTGAATTAAAAGATTTTATGTAATCTTGTAATTATATTATTTTATAAAATATATATAAGAAATTTTAAACTACAGATTAAGCAGATTAAAGGAATTAAGTACATATTTTATAAGAATAATTAGTAGATTATATGTTAAATTCGTCTAAATCTGTACTTTAAATTTTTTGAATATAGAATTTACTTAACTTATCTTTAACCTTTAATCTTTTAAATGTATAATCTACTAATTAAAATATAGTAGTTTTTCATAATTTTAAATATTAATAAAATAACTAATGAGCAATAATGATAAATCTATAAAAGAAAAATTAGATAATAAAGATTCAATGAGTTTGCAAAAAAATAATTTGATTAATGATGAACGTAGTAAAGATTTTTTTTATTCTTTAGCTACTTTTGTAATAAAAAATAAGTTTTTAGTTCTAGTTTTTTGGATACTAATAACTATTGTTAGTTCTTTCGGTGCAATAAAATCAGAATCTGTTTTACAAGGTGAAGGTTCTTACGTAAAAACAAGTGAATCATATAAACAAAATATATTAATACTAAACGAGTTTCCAAAACAATATCTAAAAAACTTAGTTGTAACGCTTAAAAGTAAAGATAAAACGGTAGAAGATCCAAAATATATCGAATCAATAGAAAAAATTAAGACTTATGCTCGTACTCAAAAAATTGTAGGAGATGTTTATGATTATAAATTAGATTCGTCAATGCTTAGTAAGGATAAAAAAGCAACATTTATACTTATAGGAATAGTTATGGAATCGCTTAACATGGCAAGTCCTGAAGCTCCTGAAATAGCTAAACAAATAAAAGAGCTAGATATCGATAAAAGCCTTGAGATTCATGTTACAGGTGTTCCCTTAATAGTTCAAGACATGACAAAACTTAGCCAAGATGATAGTGCAAGTGCAGAACAAAAAATATTTCCAATTGTAGTGGTTTTAATGATTTTTATTTTTGGTGCATTAGTATCTGCTTTTTTACCTGTAGTAATTGGTGTGGTAAGTATAATAATAACTTTAGCTATTTTATATATAATAGGTCAATATATGGAATTAGCTATGTTTTGTAAAGCAATTACATCTATGATGGGATTAGGAGTAGGTTTGGATTATTGTCTTTTTATGGTAAGTAGATTTAAAGAAGAACTTGAAAAAGGTAATACCAAAGAACAATCTGCTATTAATGCAACTGTTACAGCAGGAAAAGCTGTTTGTTATTCTGGGCTATCTGTTTTTATAGGAATGGCAGCGTTATTAATTCCCGATTTACCACTTACAAGGTCTATAGGATTAAGTGGAATGATTGTTGTTGGAGTATCAATAATTTTATCTTTAACATTATTACCTGTTATTTTTGCATATCTTGGAGATAGAATAAATTCACCTAGAGCATTACATAGACTTGTAAAATATACTATGAGTAAAAAGAATTTTTGGTTAAATTGGTCTAATTGGGTTATGAAAAGACCTGTTACTTTTTTTGTTACAGGTACGATTTTATTACTTATTTTAAGTACTTTTGCGATGAATATAAAGCTTTGGAACTCTACTGTTCTTCTTATGCCAAAAAACTTAGACTCTCGTATTGGTTTTGAAAAAATGCTTGAAATAGATCCTCCTACTCAATTTTCACCTGTAGGAGTTACTTTTGAAACTAAAGATAATTCTTTTATATATGAAAAAAAGAATTTAGACGAAATATATAAATTTATGAAAGCAGCATCAAAAACAGATGGAGTTTATAAAGTTTTTGGAATAGTTAATCCATTTTC
The DNA here is from genome assembly GCA_038060635.1 of Cyanobacteriota bacterium. Lineage (GTDB taxonomy): Bacteria > Cyanobacteriota > Sericytochromatia > UBA7694 > JACMQJ01 > JBBTGK01. The sequence goes on from JBBTGK010000260.1 coordinate 14,848, forward strand.
AAATACTTCTTTGGATGAATATGCAAATATGTATTCCAATACTTTAGCAATGGAAAGCATGAATTTAGCACCTAAAAATCCATTTGTTAGTACTGATAATAAAAAGGCTATTTTTTGGGTTTTTAATGGAAATATAGAAAAAAATGCTGCTGATTTAGATACAGTAAAAGAATTAAGAAAATATAGAGAAAAAAATCCTCCTAAAAACTTAAATATATTAATCGGTGGAATTGGCTCATCTAGTTTAGATTTTGAAAAAGCAGTTTATTCAAATTTTCCTTTAATAATAGGAATTATACTTGTAGCAACTTATATAATAATGTTTACAATGTTAGGCTCAATAATTTTACCACTAAAGGCAATTTTTATGAATCTTTTATCTGTTGGAGCAAGTTATGGTTGGTTAGTTTTAGTATTTCAATATGGTCTTTTTATAGATATTCTAGGAATAGAACAAATTCCTGGAGCTTTAATGATAACAACACCTTTGGTTTTATTCTGTATAATTTTTGGCTTAAGTATGGATTATGAAATTTTTATGATGAGTAGAATAAAAGAAGAATATGACAAAACAAATGATGTTTCTTATTCTATTTCTATGGGATTAGAAAAAAGTGGTGGAATAATAACCAGTGCAGCTTTAATTATGATAATTGTATTTTCAGCTTTTTCTTTTTCTAAAGTAATAATGGTTCAAGAAATGGGTGTTGGTCTTGATACATCAGTTCTTATTGATGCAACTATTATAAGAATAATGTTAGTACCTTCAATTTTAAAAATACTTGGAAAAGCATCTTGGTGGATACCTGAAAGTTGGAAGGGCAAAATTAAAACTGTTAAGTTAGATCATTAAATAATTAAAAGAAATAACATCTAATAACAAATCTAAATTTATAGTTGTAAATAAATCTCAGAGTACTGGGAAGCCCTGTTTGTATTAATACCAAAGCAGAGCTTCGAGGTAAGTACATACGCAAATTTAAATTCATAAAATGAAAAGAAAAAATATTTTTTAATATAAATCACTCAT
>JBBTGK010000261.1:0-10888 GCA_038060635.1 Cyanobacteriota bacterium
TTTTTCTTCTTCAATAAAAGAGGCATTAAGTGTTCCACCGCTCTCTATTATAGAACTAGTGAATCCCTTTTTTCCTAAATAGGCTAAAACTTTTTTTATATCAACTTTTGAGTACTTTTCATCATCATATTTTTCGTCAGAGCAAACAATAACTTCAGCACCAGCAGAGGTAAGAGCTTTTATTCTTTCATCTGTCGCATGGGCAGAAACTGCAATTATTACATTTGGTTTTAGATCATCTCTTTTACTTTTTATAAAAACTTTTGAATTTAGCGGTGTTTTAGCATAAGTATCAATTATTACTTTTACTGGAGCTCTTCCACCTATAGCTTTTGAACTTAATTGAGGATCATCTCTAATAATAGTATTTACGCCTGATATAATAGTATCATAAGACGATCTTAGTTCATGTAAAAAATTTCTACTTTCATCTCCAATTATCCAATCTCTATCACCAATTACAGTTGAAATTTTACCATCTAATGTCATGCAACTAACCATATTAACAAAAGGTGTTTTTGATGAATAATATTTTATAAAATGCTCATTTAATTTTTGAGATAATTTAGCTTCTAAACCAAAATGAACTTCTATTTTATTATCAAAGATCTCTTTTATTCCTTTGCCTTTTATAGATACATTTGGATCTTCCATAGAAACAAAAACTTTTTTTATCCCAGCTTTTTTTATTTCATCAGCACAAGAATTATTTTTCCCTTTCAAAAAACAAGGTTCTATAACAACATATAAAATTGCTCCCTCTGTGTTTCCTTTTCCTGCTTTAATAGCATTATATTCTGCATGTCCTGATGAACCTTGAGAAAAAAAGCCTTCACCTATTATTTCATTATCTTTAACAAGAACAGCACCAGATAAAGGGAAAAGACCTGTTCTTCCTTTACCTTGTTTAGCAAGCTCTATTGCCTTTTTCATAAAAAAACTATCTTGTGCAGAAATCATTAAGAACCTCAATATAATATTTTTAATTTAAAAAAACTAATATAAATTATAGCAACTCAATAATAATAGATACTCTCTTTGTGATATTATTTATAAATAAAATATTTTTTGGTAATTAATTATGTTAAAAAAAAAATTACTCTTTGGACTATTCATTTCTCAATTAATAAATTTACCTGTTTTATCTGAAACAAATCAAGAAATATCAATCTTTAAAAATAATATCTCTTTTGTAAAAAAAGAAATTTATAATAATACTAAAGAAAGTAAAGAAATAATAATAAAAGATATTCCAGATGCACTTTTTGGAACTATAAGTTTTTTGTACGATAATGGTAAAATAGATTCTATAACTAGTGAAAACTTTAATGTTTCTGAACAAACTGATGTTAAAAACCTTACAGAGTTAATAGAAGCTAATATAAATAAAAATATAAAACTAACTTTAATTTCGGGTGAAGTATTTGAGGTTAAAATTCATAAAATACAAGGTGAGCTAATTTTTTGTAATCATTTAAATAAATCACAGGATTTAGTTCTAAACATCAATTCTGTCAAATTTGTGGCTTTTGAAAATAATTCATATTCATCAAAAATAAATAAAGAAAATAAAAAACGAGTTATAAAAATAAATTCTAATGATAAACCTAAAAAAATAGATATGATTTATATGCAAAAAGGTTTGGGGTGGATTCCATCATATAGACTAATTTTGGAAGATAAAGAAAAAGCCAAACTTACTCTTGAAGCAACTTTAATAAATGATATGGAAAATATAGAAAATGCAAATGTATCTTTAGTTATTGGATATCCTAATTTTATTTATTCTAAATATAAATCACCATTTACTTCTTATGATGACTTATCTTGGATTTTTAATGATGGTTCAAATTATTCTTACAAAAAAAATTATTCTTATAATATGCAGAATATAGCTTATCAATCTATCTCTAATAATGATGAAAGTGATTCTGATAATTCAATTTCAACTCAAAATGAAGATTTATATTTCTATAAATTACCTAAAAAATTAAGTATTAAAAAATCTGATCGTGCCATTTTTGAACTTTTTTCTAGTCAAATTGAATATCAAGATATATATGAAGGAGAATTAGAAAATAATTTAAATAAATATAATTACTATGATAAACAATCTGTTAAAAATAAAAATGAACCAATAAAAGTTTGGCATTCAATAAGAATAAAAAATTCTGCAAAAACTCCTTTTACAACAGCACCTGTTATGGTTTTTAAAAATGATAATAATAAACTTAATCCTATAAGCCAAGATATTATAAATTATACTTCAGTTGGTAATAAAACAAAGGTAAAATTAACCTTATCTCCTGATATTTTGATAAAAGAAACTGATAAAGAGATATCTAGAAGAGAAAATATAAAATTAGCTGATGGCAATTTTTATAAATTAGTAACAATTGAATCAAAAATAAATATAAAAAACTCTTTAAATAAAGAAATTAAGCTAAATTTATCTAAAATAATAGAAGGTGATTTATTAGAAAGCAATAAAAAAACTAATTCTTCAGTTTTAAATATGTATAATAATTATTTTTCTTACAATAAAATTAATAAAACGGAATGGGAAATACCTCTAAAGCAAGATCAATCAGAAGAAATAGTTTTTAAATATTCAATTTATATTAGATAACTATAATAATTATTCATCTTCTTTTAAATGTTCAGAAAAAGCATATTTTATCATATCGAAACTAAAACCACGGCTAAGTAAAAATCGAGTTAAACTTTCTTTTTCTTTTCTATCTTTAACAGGTTCTCTAGCTTTTTTATTCAAGCATTTAAGAGCTAATTCAAAATAATCAAACTCAGATTCTTCCATTACAAGTTTAATAATATCATTTTCAGCTCCTTTAAGCTTTAATTCTTGCTTAATACGAGTTGGACCATATTGTTTATATTCATTACAATATTCTAAAAAATTTTCTACAAATTTTCTATCATTTAAATAACCTGCTGTTTTCATTTGTTCTATAGATTCTTCAATCCAATCAGGATTATCTGTTTTTCTGCCTAATTTTACTTTTAATTCATGAATAGAATGGTCTCTTCTTCCTAAATGCCATAAACCATAATTCATTACATCTTCTATTTTTTCAGCAGGTTTTAATTCTTTTTGCCCTTTAAACTGTGTCATTTTTTTATTACTCAAAAATATTTATAGTTTTAATTATATCAATATATATCAAAAATTTTATAAAATTAATTAAATAGCCTTACTTTAATCAGGTTATAATATTTAGATTGTAAGTAATTTAGTTAATCAACTTATGATGAATATTTATAAAAAAAATAAAATGGAATTAAAAAACTTAGATTTAGAAAAACAATCAAAAATAGTTCATAAAATATTGAAAAAAAATAAAGTTCTATGGGATTTTTTAGAATTACTTGAAAAAAATATAACTTTTGAATATTACATTGGTGCTGGGGTAATAAACCAAACTATTTGGAATTATTTATCTAACTTTGAATTAAATTATGGAATAAAAGATTTAGATTTTGTTTATTTTGATAAAAATATAACAGAAGAAGAAGAAAAAATTTTAAATGAAAAAATTAATACATTAGGAAAAGATTTAAATTTAGAAATAGATATAAAAAATCAAGCTAAAGTACATTTTTGGTATAAAAATAAATTTGGTTTTGAAATAGAAGCTTATGAATCTTTAGAATCTGCCATAAATACTTGGCCTACAACAGCAACAGCAATAGGAGTAAGAAAAGAAAAAAATAAACTTAAAATCTATGCTCCCTATGGGCTAAATGATATTTTTTCAAAAACAGTTAGACCAAATAAAATATTAATTACAGAAAATATTTATGAAAAAAAATATCAAAGATGGTTAGAAAAATGGGAAGATTTAAAAATAATTGATTGGAGTACAGGTAAAGAACTTATTTTTATTAAAAATACTAATATTAAGCAAGAAAAAGAAAAATTAGATTTAATTATAAAAGATTATGATAAAAAATACTTTGAAGATTGTGTTTGCCTTTTTCATGAAGTATATTCAGAAACATATTCTGAATTTGAAAATAGATACTTAGAAAAGCAAAGATTTGCTGATATTTTATCAATTTATACTATACCAAATAGTAAAATATATCTAGCTTTTTTTGAACATAAATTAGTTGGTTTTGTTACTATTGATGGTGATTTAATCGAAAATATTTATATAAAAAAAGAATTTCAAAATAAAGGAATAGGAAGTATTTTTATTGATAAATTAAAAAAAGAAAGAAAAATGTTAACTACTTATGTTTTTATGTGTAATAAAAAAGCTTTAGAATTTTTTAGCAAAAAAGGTTTTAGAATACTTACAGATGGTTTTTCTAATGATGAAAATCAACCTGATTTTTTTCTATCTTTTGAAAAAAAGAACTCATTTTTAGATATATAATATTAAATTGTGTTCAGAATTAAATAATGTTAGAAAAATAACTTATTTTTTCTATAATTTATAAGATAAATTTGGAGATATGTAATGAAAGAAAACAAAAAAGATATAACTACTGATAATTCAGGTATTGATGCTTTATATCAAAGCATTAAAAATGTTATTGAAAAAGCTAGAGTAAAAGTTTTTAAAACTATTAACTTTGAAACTGTAAAAGGTTATTGGGAAATAGGAAAATATATTGTAGAAGATGAGCAAAATGGAAAACAAAGAGCTACTAAAGGCGACGCACTTATAAAGAAATTATCAGAAAAACTTACTAGTGAATATGGATCAGGCTTTGACTACAGCAATGTTAAGCATATGAAAAAATTTTATTTAATCTTTCCAAAAGGCGACGCACTGAGTGATAAAATATCATGGACTCATTACAGAACCCTTTTAAAAGTTGATAATGAAAAAGCTAGAGGTTTTTACATTAATGAAAGCATAAAAGCTAATTGGGGAACAAGAACATTAGAAAGAGCTATTCTTTCTAAACTTTATGAAAGAACTTTAATATCAAAAAAGGATTCTGAAACTACAGCTTCTTTGGTTTCTGAGGTAAAAGATAATGAAAATGAAGAAGAATATACTCCATATCATTTTATAAAAGACCCTTATAATTTAAGTTTTACGGGAATAAAGCCTAATTCAAAATTCTATGAAAAAGATTTAGAACAGGCTCTTATGGATAAATTACAAGATTTTATTTTAGAACTTGGTAGAGGCTTTGCTTTTGTTGGCAGGCAATATAGAGTTAGTGTAGATGAAGATAATTACTATGTGGATCTCGTTTTTTATAACTATATTCTAAAATGTTTTTTGCTAATTGATTTAAAAACAACTAAATTAAATCATCAAGATATAGGTCAAATGGATTTTTATGTTAGATATTTTGAAAAAGAAATTAGACAAAGCAATGACAATCCAACTATTGGCTTAATTCTTTGTGCTGACAAAAACAATAAAATGGTAAAATATACTTTATTGGAGGAATCTAAAAACATTTTTGCATCAAAATATCAACTTTATTTACCATCAGAAGAACAATTTGAAAAAGAGATTATGGAAGAAAAAGAAAGGATTGAACAAGAACAGAGATTAAATGATTTTATTTAGTTAAATTTAGTATAATAAAAAAAGAATTACAAGTAATTATTCAATGTGTTTGTTCAGGAACGTTTTTAAAACGTTCCTGACTTACCACTTATTATAAGTTCTAAGATTTTACTTTAACTTGTTAAGAACTTCTAACATTTCATTATTAGAATCGAATTTATAAAATTCTAGGTTTCTTTTTTCAGCTTCTTGTTTTTCTACAGCTTCTAATTTTTCTATATCATTCTTATTGATAAAATTAACATTTTTATCTGCAATTAATTTACTAAAATCAGATAAAACATTCTCATTAGCAACATTTTTACCCTCAAGATATTTTAAAACATATTTTACACAAGTCTCTCCATCTTTTTTAGCAATACCAACAAGACCATCACTAGCTTTTCTTGACCAACCAGCAACAAAGACACCTTCAGTAACTTTATTAGATTCTGGAGCAACTAATTCATAAAGATTAGCTGTCGGATCTTCTTCATAAACAGTTTCATTTTTTATAAACTCACCCCATTTATTTACTGGTAAACCAAAAGAAGAATCAACTGTATCTCCTATTGCAAAAATAACTGCATCTAAATCAATTACGCTAGTTTTTCCTAAAGATTTAGCTGCAATTTTACCATCTTTACTAACTAATTCATTATCATCAACTTCTAATCCAATTACTTCATTTTTTTCATTTGTTATTAATGCTTTTGGAGCAGATAAAAATTTGAAAGAAAATTTTGTAGGACTTTTTTCTTCATAATATGGTTTAGCACAATCTTTTGTAAGTGCTTGAAAGGTTGCATCTGCGTCTTGATCAACTTTTTCAAGAAAAGGTTTAATTCTATCTAATTCTGTTTTTATGCTTTCTACATCTGCATTATATGCAATAGCTTGAAATTCTTTATCTGTATAAGCTCTTTCATTAGGTCCTCTTCTTGCTATAGCAATAGCTTGTTCTACTTTTTTTGTATGAACTAACCAATGAGCAATATCAACCATTACATTTCCAACACCAATAACAGCAACTCTTTTACCTATTTCAACTTCTTTTTCACTAAAAGGAGGTAAATGATTATAGTGGTAAACTAAATCTTTAGCATGAAAAACACCTTTTGCATCTTCACCTGTTATACCAACTTTTTTTGTTCCTTGAGCTCCAACAGTAACCATTATTGCATCAAAGCCTAATCCTTTTATATCTTCAAGGGAAACACTAGATTTTTTTCCTACAGTTACATTTCCAAAATATTCAATTGAAGGATTAGCAAGAATTTTTCTAAATTGTTTTCTGATTCCTTCTTTCATTTTATGTTTTGAAACATAAATACCATATTCAGCCAATCCACCGTATTTTATGTCTCTATTTAGAAGAACAACATTTTTACCTGATTCTGCTAATTTACCTGCTGAATATAAACCAGCTGGACCAGCACCAATCACAAGTACTGTTTGTTTTTTTTCTTCTGTCATAAAATAAATCTCCAAAAAAATATTCTAAAATTATATGAGTTAACGGAATAGGTAATTTTATCACATATTTTTTAAATTTGTGTAGTACTTTTTATGATTAATTATTACAAATTTATCACTATTAACTCATTATAAAGATCCACCATCAGGCCAATTTTTCCAATGGGTATTAGGTTTTTCTGAAGTATTATAAAAACTTTTATCACCTGTTGCAATAACTTCTGCTAATTGATTAAATGTTTCTGTTTCACTTGGTTTTTCACCAATAACAAGATTTGGATGATGCCATTCATCAATTGTCATAAAAATAGGTAAATCAATTGGAATTTTTTTTGATATTTCTTCTCTTGTTACCCAAAATAAATGAGATTTTTCTGGAATTAATCCACGCATAAAAGCCCAAGGACTAATTTTATCGTTTTCTTCTAAAGAAATACCTTTTGATTTATAAAAATCAATATCAAATGTTATTGGTGTTTCTATTCCTTTTACTTTTATACTTTTAGCAATAGGGTTTAAATAAGAAATATAAGTTTTTTCATCATATAAAATAGTCTCAGTCTCTACTACAGAATCAGTTGCAAAATTAAAAAAGTTATCATTATCATATAATTTTTCAGTTAATATACAATTTCCAAATGTTGCAGCTATTATTGTTATACCATCAAGCCCATAAGAACGGTTAGAATAAGATAGAACTTCTAAAAGAATTGCCCATCTTTTTTCATCTCTAAAAATAGTAAGTTTTTGGTCTCCATGAAAATAATATCCATTATCCAACATTGGAAACGAATAACTTTGAGCTTCTTTATCTAACTGTTCAAGTATTTCTTTTTTATCAAATACCATAATTTAACCTAAAAAAAATCAGATTCATAAACTTCATTTAATGAAGGCACAATACAATTCCAACCATAAGTTTCAGAGATCTTTAATCTTAGTTTATCTGAAGAATTTGGTTCACCGTGTACAATAAACACTTTTTCAGGCTTATTGTTTATATCTCCTAACCAATTTAATAGTTCTTTTTGATCTGCATGAGCAGATAAACCTTGTAAATTTTCTATTTTTGCTTTAACAGGATAATATTTACCATGGACTTTAATTTCATGAATACCTTCCATAAGTTGTCTTCCTCTTGTTCCTTCAGCTTGATACCCGACAAGAAGTATAGTTGCAGATTTATTACTTAAATAAGATTCAAAATAATTAAGAACTCTTCCACCAGAACCCATTCCACTACCAGCAATAATAATTTTACTACTTTTATCTGCACATAATTTAAAAGTTTGTTTTAGAGAAGTAATATATTTAATATTATTAGACATTTCATTTGAATCGCTAAAGCTTAATTTATGCCAATAAGGGTTTTTATTAAAAACATCTAAAACATTATTTCCCATTGGGCTATCTAAATATAAAGGTGTATCAGGGATTATATTATCTTTTTGTAATTTCCATAAAAGATACATTATAGATTGAGTTCTTTCAACAGCAAAAGATGGAATGATTAGAGTTCCATTTTTATCATGATTTTTTTTAACTATTTTTATTAATTCTTTTTCAGAATTTATTGGATGAAATCTATCACCGTAAGTAGATTCAATAAAAATAATGTCAGCATTTTTAGGTTTTTTAGGAGAATTAAGTAAAATATCATTTTCTCTTCCAATATCTCCAGAAAAAATAAGCTTTTTTGTTTTTAATTTTGGATTAGTTGGCGATTCTAAATCTAATTCAATAAAACAAGCTCCTAAAATATGACCAACATAATTAAAACGAGCTTTTATACCATCAAATAATTGAATCCATTGACCTTCATGTTGAGGATTAAAAAGTTTAAGTGTATTCTCAACATCATCTGAATCATATAAAGGAACAGCCGGTTTATGCTTTGAATACCCACCATCATTAGCTCTTTCTGCATCTTCTTCTTGAATTTTTGCACTATCTTTTAAAATAATTTGAGCAATTTGAAGTGTAGGTGAGGTTCCCATTATCTTGCCTTTAAAACCATCTTTTACAATTCTTGGTAAATATCCTGTATGATCAAGATGTCCATGTGTTAAAAGAATAAGATCAATTTTACTTACATCAAAAGGTAATTCTTCCCAATTAAGTAACCGCAATTTTTTTAGACCTTGAAACATTCCACAATCTATTAAAATATTTTTTCCAAAAACTGAAATTAGATGTTTTGAGCCTGTAACACTTCCAGCCCCACCTAAAAACTTAATTGATATTTTTTCACTCATTATTTTATTATTCCTGACATAATTTATTACATTCGTCTAATATATTTTTAAATTTACTAGCGTCGATTCCTGAATCTCTTAAAAAATTAGGATTTTGAATTAAATCTTGGCAAAGAACAACTTTCATTTCTAATAATATTTGTTTTTCATTTTTAGTCAAAGAACTTAAAACGGTTAAAGGATATAATCCTGAGTCATCAACAAGTTGTCTAAGACTGTATGATTTTGGATAATCCCAACCCAAAAGATGAAGCCCTACACAATTCCCATATTGAATCGCATCAGTAGTAAATTTTGTATTTGTTACTAACCATCCCTCAAAACTCTTTTTTTCATTTTCAGGTTTTTTGCGTGATTCTTTCTCAATATCCATAAATCTAGAGTTAATATAAAGTGGTATTTTTACATTGCAAGTATATCCAGAATCTTTATGATATTTACATTCTATAAATAATAATTTTTCATTATTTTCTGCTACTACATCAACTTCATGTTTTACGCAGTTACCTTGCATCATTTGACCAATTTTTACATTGTATCCTTTATATTTGAAAATTTCAGCTATATATCTTTCAAAAGGAAATCCAGACGGGCCTAATTCCATAATTGCTTGTTTTAATTTATATCTTGCTGCAATAGGATTATGTTTACTTCGTTTTAATAAAGAATAGGCTTTTTTATAAATTTTTTTTGTAGTAATTCCATCATAAAGAGCTTTTTTTATTTCTTCAAGAACATAATCAATTGTTTCTATGTTAGAACCAGATTTTTCTAATGAATTTTTTAGTTTGGAGTACGAAAAAGGAACCTTCTCTCCAGAAGCTTTTGTTATAAATAAATTTTCTATTTTCACTTTTTACACACTTTTCTTTACAAATTATGTTTCTATTTTTGAAAAATATTTAGTTAATTAAATGATATTATTACATACGAAGTATAATCTACTAATAATGTTTTTTCAAGATTTTTATTATTAATAAAAGAAAAACTTAGTTTTAGAGTATTCTTTCTTTAACTTTTCTAAAAAATTAAAAGCTTCTAAAATAAGTTATATAAAAATCAAATAAAAAAATACACCTAATGAAAAATAAAAAGTAAAAGTAAAGAGATAATAATGTTGTGAACAAAACGTTGTTTTTTATTGTTTTTCTCAACAAATTTTCTTTAAATATACATAATCTAAAAAATTAATAATTGATTACTTTTTTTAAACTTGTTAATTTTTTTTTTATTTATACTTAAATTTAAGTTTAATAAAATATAATTTAATATAAAATATTTGATTATAATCAATAAACTTAGGTTATGTTTTTTAAAAGACAAAAAATATTGTTTTAAAATTTACTTAAAACCCAGTCTTTTGCCAAAGAATAACCTATAATATTTGAGATATGATTATAATTAATTAGTAAAAATATATTATAATATTATCTCTGAGTTTATTCTCAGTTTGTTAGTATTAAATTTTTGAAATGAAAGGTAAAAATGAAAGAACTTCTCTCAAGCCTTATAAGTAAAGCCAATGTAGATTATGTTGATATAAGAATAGAAAAAACAGAAGGTAATAAAAATTAGTATAAATAATGAGATTAGCTTATAATATTATAACTAAAACTAATT
>JBBTGK010000262.1:0-8147 GCA_038060635.1 Cyanobacteriota bacterium
AAATGGTAAAACTGTTCTCAGTGGTGTAATAAATAATAGTTCAACTGTTCATATATTAACGGAAGTTTCATCTTCATCTACTATTACACCTAGCCCAATACCTTCCCCATTGTCAACACCATCGGTAACTACTGTTCCCACAAACGGTTTACTTGCATATTATCCATTTAATGGCAATGCAAATGATATGAGTGGTAATGCCCTTAATGCACAGGTTCAGGGAGCTGTTTTAACGAATGATAAATCAGGAAAATCATCTGCTGCTTATTCTTTTAATGGAACAAATGCTTATATTAAGATTCCAAAAATTCCATTAAAAAACTTTACAATAACTTATTTCTTTAACTCAACACAAAAACCATTATCAGGTGGGAATTGGTATGACGGAAATGGAATGGTGGACGCAGAAAATTGCGGATACGTTAATGATTGGGGAACATCTCTTATTGATAACGGACAGATTGCCTTTGGAATAGGAGGAACTGGAGACATTACTATAAAGAGTACGAAATCATACAATGATGGTAACTGGCATTTTGTTTCTGCTGTAAAAAGTGAAACCGTAATTAAATTATATGTTGACGGTGTTTTGGAAAAAACAGGAACAGGAAATACCTTATTACTTGATTCACCAACTTATATTACAGCAGGAAACAGCCCATGCAATCTGGAAGGAAATAATCGATGGTTTAAGGGAGCAATTGACAGTATAAGATTTTATGGTAGAGAACTTACATTGGAAGAAATCAACGCTGTCTATAAAACAATAGAATAAGTAGAAGCTAAAAATGACGACTCTTATTGACTTCTATTTGAACTGAAAAAACTAACAAAAACTTGTACGGACATACTTTAGTGCCTATCCACTCAAGTTTTTGTGATCCACCAAAATTATTAAAAATGATAAATATTTTAAATATTATTTTTTTCTTAACTAAGGAAGTTTTTAATTTTAAAGATAGAAACTTAGATTATATACATATTTATCATAAAAAATTAATTTAGAAAAAAAAACAAATGAAATAACCTCGTTGTAAAAAAGGGGATTTCTTGAACTGAATAAATTGGTTGCGGGAGCAGGATTTGAACCTACGGCCTTCGGGTTATGAGCCCGACGAGCTACCGAGCTGCTCCATCCCGCGTTGATTTATTTAATAATAATAACCTGAAAATCTAATAATGTAAAGCCCATATTAAGACTTGTTTAAAGAAGTTTAATATTGCGTTACAATGTATTTATTTAAAGGCAAAAAATTTTATATATTTTCAGATACTTATAATGTTATAATTTAGTTTATAAATTGTGTTTTTGTGGTAAAAATTATGATAAAAAAACATATCAAATATGCCCTTTTAATTAATGCTGAGGTAATTTTGTTATCAGCAAAAATAGTTAAAGAAATCTCAGAAGATTTTATAAGAAAAAATGTTGATACAGATTATGAAAAATCACTTTCAGATATTTTTGATGGTATTGAACAAAAAGTAAAAGATCTATCGCCTCATCTTGATAAGATAAATAATCTTAAAAATAATGTTGTTGATTTTAAGAAAAAATTTAAGGTCAATTAATGAGTTCTTTTCATAAACTAGAAGAGTTAAGACCTGAAACATTAAAAAGCTTTGACAGAGAGAGAACTATTTTTTTTGTAACAGTTTCACCTTTAGAGAATCATGGTAATCATTTACCTTATGGAACTGATATTTTTGAAGGTGAAGGTATTTCTAAAGCAATAGCTGAAAAACTAATTATTGATAAACCAGATTGGAATATAGTTTTTTGTCAACCAATAACATTAGGCTTTGGAACAATGCCAGGTTTTGGAAGTATAAATATAAGACAGAGTGTTGTAAGGGATTTTCTTAAAGACTATTTTTCTGGAATTGCAAAATTAGGTTTTAAATTTATTTTTGTTTCTGGTTTTCATGGAAACCCAAAACATTTAACAGCAGTTGATGAAGCTATTGTTTTTGTCAATAAAAAATATAAGGCAAAAATCATTTCACCTTTTGGATATTCTTTTATGAATGTTTTTTCTGGAAGAGAAAAAATACCAAGTGAAGAAATAAATGCTATTTTTAAAAAAAATAAATATGATATACATGGTGGTATTTTTGAAACTTCATTAGTAATGTATCTAAGACCTGATTTAGTTAAAGGAAATGAAAATCAAAAAGAAATAAATTTATCAATAAAAAATCCATTAAAAAAAATAAAAGCTGTTAAAGATGCTTTTTCAAATGGATATTTTGGTAATCCAGCAGAAGCTAGTCAAGATATTGGGAAAAAACTTTTAGATGATATTATAGGTTTATTTTATAATGTTTTGATTAATACTATAGAAGAAGAAGGTTATTATAAAAAAGTTCGGAATATATTTTATTATCATCCTTATACTAGAACAGGTTTTTTAAAAAAAGCTTCTTTTTTATTAGCATCAATATCTTTACCTATTTTATTTGTTATGAAAAAAAATAAAAATCCTGAGATTGAAAAATTATTTCTGAAGTTTTTTAAAAATACTGATAAGTAAATACAAAAGTACTGAGAACATGTTTGTATTAAAACTTCTTACTTAATATTTATTTACTAAAATAGTTTAATTTTTTATATCGATAAAAATAGAATTTTATTTACCCTATATAGTAAATTTTGGTATAATTAAAAGTGACTGAATTCTAGTTAGTATAAAGAGTATTTTTTAATGAAAAATTTTATATCGTTATCTGTTATTGCATCATTAATTCTATCTGTGTCAATGATTAATATTGATAATGCTTTTTCCGCTGAAAAAAAAGAAGAGAAGAAAGAAGAAAAAAAAGATGCTAAACCTAATGAACATCATGGAAGTGATATAAAAGAAGTAAAATCTAAAATAGAAACTAAATATCCAGTAAAAATACCAACATTTGAAGGAAGACATTGGGTAGAAGGAAATAATTATTATGATAAAGGTATGTATAAAGAAGCTTATCATGAATATTACATGGCAACCAGATTAAATCCTAGTTTTTGGCAAGGTTTTAAAAGCATCGGAGATGTTTATTTAAAACAAAATTCTATACCAACTGCTATTAATAATTATTTAAAAGCTATAGCAATAATAAACCCAACTTATGCACAAAAAACAGTTGATGAAGGTCAAGTAGCTCTTAAAGAAGGGGATTATTTTATTGCTCTTGCAAAATTTAAAAAAGTTTTAGATATAGACCCTGAAGCTGGTGAATTAGTTAATGAAGCAGTTGATTTATTAAAAAATACTAAAAAATCTCAAGCTGAAAAAAAACTTATCGAAGCTGTAAAAGTAGATGGTACATTAAATCAATATGATAGAAAAACAAATACTTATGCAGATGCTCATTTTAAATTAGGTACTTTTTTATATGAAAAAAAGAAATATGAAGATGCTCAAAAAGAGCTTGAAATTGCTGTAAAAATTGAGCCTGCTGAATATGCTTACAATTATTCTTTAGGTAATGCTTATTATAAAATAGCTTTTAAAAATAAGAAAAAATTTGATATGGTCTTTCTTCAAAAAGCAATTTCAAGTTACCAAAAAGCTTATACCTTAAATCAAAGAGAACCAGAGCTTATGTATAACCTAGCTGTTTCTAAGCTTTCTTATGCATCAACATTTAAAAGAACTGTTTTTGATAAGGAAGAAGAAATTTTTAAAGAAGTTGAAGGAGATCCTAAAGCTAAAAAGCCTAAAGCTGAAGCAAAAGGTAAAAAGAAAGAAGAACCAAAAGAAAAGTTTAATTTGGAAGCAAAATTTGCTAAAGATATAAGAGTTCAAAAACTTTTGAAAGAAGCTAGTAAAAATGATGATACAGCAATAAGAATATCAAAAGAAGCTTTGAAATTACTTGAAAAAGTTACTTCATTAAACCCTCTTGATGCAAAAGCTTATGGCTATTTAGGTGATGCTTATACAATGGTTGGTCAAAAACCTTTTAATTATATAAGTGCCGCAAAATCTTATCAAAAAGCTATTGATTTAGATTCTACCTTAAGTGAATTATATTCAAAAATGGGTACAGCTTATTATTTAGCTAGTAAAATAGTTCCAGAAACATCAGATCTTCCTATCACAAGAGAAAATGCTAAATTATATACAAAGTTTGGTAAAAAACTATATAGAGCTGAAATGCTTGATGGAGCAAGTAGTAGTTTTAATTCTTTCATAAGATATTCTACTAAACCAAATAAAGTGCCAACAGTAAGAGCTTATTTAGCAACTGTTAATAACGAGATAGCAAATCTAGGATTTAGAGTTCCTGATAAGAGTACAGGTCGTTAAAACTGTTTATTTTTTGATTACTTAAAATTTATTTATTGCTTTGTGTTGTTTGTTTTTTGCTAAAGCATAATGATGTTAATTGTTTGCAGAGATATTGAAAAAGAAAAGTATTGTGATTTTTCTTTTGATATTTTGAAATTACATAAAATAAGAAAAAATAAAAAGAGTAAATAGAATATAATTATTAGTAAAATTTATAAAAAACTAAAGGCGATTTGATGAATCAAATCCCTACAAAAATATTTTGTCCCAAATCAGATATAAAAAAACGTATATGATACTGTCGATTAAAAAAGGTCGTTTCATAAAACGACCCTACAAAAACACTCTCTCTAACAATATTAAAAATCTAATTTAATTTATTATATTGAACAAAAAACCTATTTTTTTACACTTTTTTTACTTGTAGAAGATAAAACAGTTTCAAAAGTCCATCCTGGAACAGATAATTCATTTTTTACGATTCCAATTCCTGCAACTATCCAATATTTACCAACAGCAGTATATTGATGGTCATAAGTACCAATAACATCAACTCTCCAAGAATCGTAAGTACCTGAAGGGATTGTTACTTTTTCTTCCTTCATAGTTTGAACAGACCATAAACCATCATCCCATTTTTCGCCTGATTTCATTGGTAAATGTAAAAAATCAATTTTTAAATCGCTTGCAGCAACAGAACCAAAACCTAAATAAGTAACGCCTTCAAAAGAAACCCCTTTATCACTCATTTTAATAACAGGAAAATTAAGTTCATTATTTGCAGTATCAATAGCTTTAAGGTTTATAACTGTTTCATTTTTTGTTTTAACTACTTTATCTATTTCCATAGTAGCTGTACCTGTATAATCTACATAAGGATCATCTGTTGGATGAAAAACTACATCATAATTCCATACATAACCTTGTTCTGTAGGAAATAAAGAATTAGGGTCTATTTTTATTTTTGTTAAAGAAGCTGGATTTACAGGAGTTTTAACAGTTTTTGTTGTTGGTTTTTTAATAGAAGTTATTTTTCTAACAGAATTAATTTTCACAGAATCATTTTCTAATGAATTAGACACATTCGATACTTGTGACTGACAACTAAATAAAAGTAAAAACGATAAAGAAAGAGCAATTTTTTTCATAACTTAATTAACCTAAAAGAAAATTCATGACAAGTAAAAGTATAACATTTAAGAAAATAAATTAAAAGTATTTTTTTTATCAAAATATCAAACTCACCCCAACCCCTCTCTAAACTTTAGAGAGGGGCATCTAATAAATTATTTAATTTTATAAAAATAAATTTACACAGGTACTTAACATTTAAGAAAATAAATTAAAAGTATTTTTATTTATAATCTAATTATCTTTTTAAACTCTAAGAGATTGATATTTAGTACGTAAAACATAATTTTGAGCAATTGCATAATCTCTTATTGAAGAAGGATTATGTCCTAAATTATATGATGCAATTGTTCTATCCCAATTTCCAAAACCTAGTGCTAAAGAACCACTAACTCTAGTATGTAATTTTGAAAGTAATTTTATTCCATAATCAATATTTGCTTCCATATCATCTTTTACTTTTGGAAAAGCTTTTGCATGAGCATGATCATTAATTTGCATAACGCCCCAATCTGTAGAGGTTTTATTTTTACCTTGAATTACTTTATCATTAGATGAAAAATTCCACATTTTCATACCACTTTCATGTTTAGAAACAGCTAAGGCAATATTTATTGGCACTCCATATTCAATTGCTTTTTGTGTAATAATTGCTTTAGCAACTTTACTTTGATAATCATTTAAATTTCCTGTTGTATTTGAAACACCATATTTTCTACCTAAATCATTTAATTGTTCTTTAGGATTTTTATTATTAAAAGAGTTGTTTATTGAAAATGAGTCATTATTATAGATTTGATTTAATTCTTGTGAATTATTTAGTAAACTCGAAACACTTTGTTGTTCTATTAAATTAGATGGTTTTGAAATCATTCCAAAAGAAATGGTATTCAAAAAATTTGAAACAGAATTAAACATTTTATCTATTTATTCAAATAACACGAATATATTAATTATTTTAGCAAAAAAAATAAAAACCTTTCTTTAAATCTGTATAATTTTTAAGATATTATAAAAAAATATTTCTTAGCATTTATAATATATTTAAATTTACTAGAGGCATTTGTACTTTTATATGAAAAAAGAGAACATTGAATATTTAAAATTAGGTTTAGATAATTTATCATTAACTTATAATGATGAAAAAATAGCAATTATTGAAGATTTTTATAATGATCTTATAGAATTTAATACTCATACTAATTTAACAAGAATTTTAGATGAAAAAGATTTTATAGATAAACATTTTTTTGATTCTCTAAGTGCTTTAAAAGTTTTAGATGAAAACAAAAATCTAAAAATTATTGATATAGGTACAGGAGCTGGTTTTCCTCTTATGCCTTTACATATTTTTTATCCAGAAATTGAAGCTACTTTTGTTGATTCGGTAAATAAAAAACTTGATTTTATAAGAAATTTTTCTGAAAAATTAGTATCAAAATATAATTTTAAAAAAGAGAATATTAAAATAGTTCATTCAAGAGCAGAAGATCTTGCTAAAGATAAAAACTTTAGAGAAAAATATGATGTAGTAATAAGTAGAGCTGTCTCAAAATTAGCTTCATTAACAGAGTTGAATATGCCTTTTATAAAAAAACAAGGCTCTTTTATTGCAATGAAATCTTATGATTGTGATGAAGAATTAAAAGAAGCTGAAAAAATTATAAAGCTTATTGGTGGAGAATTTGATAAATGCCTAAAATTTGATTTGATTGGTAATGAAATAAAAAGAGCTTTAATTGTAATAAAAAAATTAAACAACACACCAAATATATTTCCTAGAAAAAGTGGATTTGCTCAAAAAGATCCAATCATTTAAGAAAAATATGATAATTATTTTAGACTATCATAGAGCTATATCAAATTATAATGTAAAATGAATTTATTAATTTCACGGTTAAATATCAAAAAATATGATAACGAAAATAGAAATAGAAGGATTTAAAACTTTTAGAAATTTTGAAATAGAATTTTCACCTTTTACTGTTATTGCTGGTGCAAATGCCTCTGGAAAAAGCAATTTATTTGATGCTATAAGACTTATATCAAGATTAGCAGAGACAGATTTAAAAACTGCTTTTAATGAGCAAAGAGGGAATTCTAATGAACTTTTTACTTTATATGGTTCTGATGAAATGGCAGATTTAATGAAGTTTGCTGTTGAGTTATTAGTAAATAAAAAAGTTAAAGATAATTGGGGTGGAGAAAAAGAAGTAAAATATACAAGATTAAGATATGAAATACATATAAAAAGATTAGTAAATGAGAAAAATATTGAATATCTATCTATAGTTCATGAAAAATTAATTAAATTAGATTCAGTTAAAGATTATTGGATAAAAAATAATATTTCAAGTGAAAATATAGCTTATTGGAGACCAAAAGTTCCTGTTGGTAAGAGAGGAATTCCTTACATCGATACTGAAGAAAAAAACGGAATTACAACAATAAAAGTTCCAGCTGATGGAAGACCAGGAAGTGGAAAAGAAACTCCTGCAAATGCTATTTCTCAAACTATTTTAAGTGGTATTAATTCAGTTGATTATCCTCATATTTTTGCGGCAAAAGAAGAAATGAAAAGCTGGAAATTTCTCCAATTAAATTCTGATTCTCTTAGAGAGCCTACAAAAAAAGATTTAGGAATGAAAGATACTATAACTCAAAAAGGAGAAAATTTAGCATCAGCTCTTTTTAGAATAAAAAATAATGATCCCTATGCCTTAAAAGATATTT
>JBBTGK010000263.1:0-8355 GCA_038060635.1 Cyanobacteriota bacterium
ATCTTACAAGACTTAGTGTAACTTCTTATCTTAATATGAAAAATTTTCAATGTGATATTGCCGAAGATGGCATTTCTGGATTAAAAAGATTATCTGAAAAAAAATATGAACTTATTTTTTCTGATGTTGAAATGCCTAATATGAATGGTTTTGAGTTTTTAAAAAAAGTTAGAAGTATTTTAGCATATAAAAATATTCCCATGGTAATGTTTACAAGCCTAGATGATGTTGAAACGGTAAATAAAATAAAACATCTTGGTGCTAATTATCATATGACAAAACCATATACTAGAGAAAAAATGAGTGATGCTTTGAATAAATGTGGTTTTTAAAAAAATTATGCTAGATGAAAATATAAATACGGGTGAGATTTTTGAAACACTTGAACAACTTGATTTTACTATTATTGAATATGAAAAATCATTTAATTCGGGTAATGAAAATAGCGATCTGGTACATATAATTTTTAGATACACTCATAATCTTAAAAGTTATTTATTTGCTATTGATAAAAAATATTCTTCAAAACTTATTCATTTAATTGAATCTAATTTTGATTTGATTAGAAAAGGCAAAGCAACTTCTTCCCTAAAAATGATTGAAAAATGTCTTTTAGCTATTGAAATTATCAAAAGTAATCTTTTGAATGAAAATGAAGATATAAGTAAAACTCACTTACTTTCTGAAGAATTGGAAAATATTTTCAAAGCTAATTTAGAAAATAAAAATAAATCTGTAAAAATAATTAATCTTGATTTAAACCAAAATGAATATGAATTATTTCAAAATGCGTCTAATTTAGGTTTACATATTTATCAACTTGAAAAACTCATTAGATCTAATATATCAAAAGAAGACTATGACAACCTTTTTATTTATGAAGATATAAAAGAAATTGGTTTTCATATTATAACTTTTCCTAATTTTAATGATATTAATAAAAATACAACAGAAGAAGTTCTTAAAATAATTTTTGCTAGTAAAATACTAGAAGAAAATTTGAGAATGTATATTTTTGACCCCGTAAGAGAAGTTACTCTAAATGCAAAAAAAATTGAAAGCATTGATTCAAAAATTATTAATATTGAACATAAACCAAATGTATTAATAATAGAAGAAGATTTTTTTAGTCGTAGATTATTTCAACGTTTTCTTTCAAATGATTTTATTTGTGATTTAGCTTCAAATTATGAAGAAGGAATAACGGCTTTCAATTTTGAAATTGAGAGTTCAAATCCTTATAATATTGTAATTTTAGATATTTTAGATAAAGATATAAGTTTTAAAGATGCTATAAATAATATAAGAGAAATTGAAAAAATACATGGTTTTTATGGAATTAAAGCGTCTAAAATACTTGTTATTTCGGTAATTGATGAGCCTCAACATATTTTTGATGCTTTTAAGCTTGGTTGTAATGGATTTATTTTTAAACCTACTACTCAAGATAAAATAACTAGTTATTTAAAAAAAATATGTTTTAATAAGCTTTATAAAACTAAAGATTATCAAGAAATTTCAAAAGAATCTCTTGAAAAAATTAATCTGTTGATAAATATAAAAATAACAGAGCTTTATAAAATAATTGATAATATCGTATTAGAAAATAATTTTACTTCAGATTTAATATTATTACTTGAAAATATAATAATAATAAGTAATTGTTTCATTTTTATAAATAATGATAAATATAGTAATGCTTTTAATAACATTTTAGAGCTAATAAATCATCTAATTGAAACTAAAAATAATAATAGTCTCTATTTTAATCTAATAAAAGACTTTTTTATAAATTTAGATAATGATGATATTAATAATGATAATATTAAAAAACTTGAGCTTTTTTTAACAGAAAAAGGAATTAAATTTAAAAATGAAGTAAAAGATGAAATAATAGATGAATATGTTGAAGAAGATGTTTATAACTCACTTATATCAGATTCAATGATGATAAGGTATATTACAGAAGTGATTGATGTGCTTTCTATTATTGAAATAAAATTATTGGAGCTAGAAAGTAATGTATTAAATACTGAAATAGTTACAGAAATACTAGGTTATGTTCATAGTATAAAAGGAAATTCAGGCTTGATGGAAGTTTATGAAGTTGAAAAAATTTGTAGTGAAATTGAAAATACACTTCAAGAAGATCAAATTAATAAAGAAATTATTTCTATGGTTTTAAAAAAGCTTGATTTGTTAACAAATATCATAAGTAAACTTAATGAAAAATATTTTCAGGTTAATACGGATGAAGAAATTATCAATACTAATGAATCTGAAAAAACAATTTTTAATCAAAATGATAAAAAAGATAGCGAGTTAAAAAAAGAAGAAAATAAGTTAATAAAAAAAGATATAAGAGTTGATATTGTTAAACTTGATAAATTATTTGATTTAGTTGGAGAACTTATTACAATAGAATCTATTTTTGTCAATAATACTGAGTTTTTAAAAATAAAATCACTTAGTTTTAGAAAAATAACGGGTTTCCTTAATAAAATATCAAAAGAACTTCAAGAAGTTATTATGTCTATGCGTATGATTACAATTGAAAATGTTTTTAATCGTACTAAAAGAATATTAAGAGATTTATCCTTGAAAACTGGTAAAAAAGTAGAAATTGAAATATCAGGACAAGAAACTGAAGTTGATAAAAATATTATTGAAATGCTTTCCGATCCTCTTATGCATCTAATAAGAAATGCAGTTGATCATGGTATTGAAAGTGAAAATGAACGTATTAATAAAAATAAACCGATTCATGGGCTTTTAAAATTGAATGCTGGTTATGAAGGTAATGAAATTTTTATTACCTTAGAAGACGATGGTAAAGGCTTGGATAGAGATAAAATTATCAATAAAATCTTAGAACAAGGAATAGGAACTAATGATGTAAATAATCTTAGTGATAGAGAAATTTGGAACTATATTTTTGATGCAGGTTTTTCTACCTCAGAAGAAATTTCTGAAATATCTGGGCGAGGAGTTGGTTTAGATGTAGTAAAAAGAAATATGGATAAAATTCATGGAAAAATAGAGGTGGTAAGTAAAAAAGATAAAGGTACTATTTTTAAAATCAGAATCCCACTTACACTTGCCATTATTGAAGGACTTTTGATGAAAGTAGGAAACGGGTATTATGTTTTACCAATTCTTAGCGTTAATAAAGCTTTTAGACCAACAAAAGAATCGATAACAACAACTATGGATGGGTTGGAAGTAGTTAAAGTAAAAGATGAACTATTTCCCGTTATTCGCTTACATGAATTTTTTAATATTCAACCTAATAAACATATTCTTCAAGAAGGTATTATTGTAATAATTGAAAGTGGTAAAAGAAAATTATGCATTTTTGTCGATGAATTGATAGGACAACAACAGCAAATGGTTGTTAAAGGATTTGATAGTTATTTAGGTGTTAAAAAAGGAATGACAGGTTGTACTATACTTGGAAATGGTAATATAGGTTTTATTTTAGATGTAGAATCAATTTTAAACCTTTCAGAAAAAGTATGAAAAAAATAAAAGTTTTGGTTATAGATGATTCTGCTCTATCCAGAGAAATAATTTCTACTGGTTTAGCTCAAGATCCTGTTATTGAAGTTATTGGAACTGCATCTGATGTATATATTGCAAGAGATAAAATTGTAAAACTGAAACCTGATGTATTAACCTTAGATATTGAAATGCCAGGCATGGATGGACTTGAATTTTTAAAACGACTTATGCCTCAATATCCAATTCCTGTAGTAGTAGTAAGTTCTTTAACTCAGAAAGGTAAAGAAATAACTTTAAATGCCCTTTCTTTAGGTGCTGTAGATTTTATTCCTAAACCTTCTTCTGGTCTTGCAAAAGGCTTATCAGGTATGTTAATTGAACTTAGGACAAAAATTAAATTAGCTTCGTCTGCAAATGTAGCTTTTTGGAAAGATAGGCGAAAAGTTAATTATAATGATAAAAAAGAAAGCCAAATTCACATTTTAAAAGAATCAACAGATAAAGTTATTGCTATCGGTGCTTCAACTGGTGGAACAGAAGCCATAAGAAGAATTCTTTCAAAACTTCCTGCAAATATGCCAGGAATAGTGATTGTACAGCATATGCCTCCTGGGTTTACCAAAATGTTTGCAGAAAGTCTTAATAATATTACTTTAATGGATGTAAAAGAAGCAAAATCTGATGATCGCATTATGCAAGGTAAGGTTTTGATTGCTCCTGGTGATTTTCAATTAAAAGTAGTACGCACTGGTGGTATTTATAAAACAGTTTGCGAAAAAGGAGACAAAGTAAATGGTCATTGTCCTTCAATTGATGTTTTTATGAAGTCTGTTGCAGAAAATGTCGGTTCAAATGCTTATGGCGTATTGCTTACAGGAATGGGTAAAGATGGTGCTAACGGTCTAAAAATGATGCGTGATAGTGGTTCAAGAAATATTGCTCAAGATGAAGAAACTAGTGTGGTTTTTGGAATGCCAAAAGTAGCTTGGGAAATAGGTGCAGTTGAAAAACTTTTACCAATAGAAACAATAGCCACATATCTTATTAACTTAATAAAAAAAAACTAAGATATGTATGATAAAAAAACGCTTATTGTTGGTATAGGTGATTATAAGGTAATAAATAATACAAATATAATTTTAAAAACGATTGCTTTGGGATCATGTGTTGCAATCATTTTCTTTTGCTTTAATACAAATATAATTGGAATGGCTCATATAGCCCTTCCTTCTTCTAGTATTAATCCTGTTAAAGCTTTAACTATGCCTGCTTATTTTGCTGACACAGGTCTTAATGTCTTATTAAAAGAGATGAGACGATTTGATTCTAATGGAAAAATTACTGCTAAATTAGTTGGGGGGGCTTCAATACTTGATAAGCAAAATTTTTTTAATATAGGGAATAGAAATGTATTTGTAATTAAGCAGATTTTACAAACCCTTCGTATCCCTATTTTATCTGAAGATGTAGGTGGTTATATTAGCAGAACTGTTACTATAAATAATGAAACAAAAAAAGTAATAATTTCTCATAAAGAAAAAATATGGGAAATTTAAAAAAGATGATTTTATTCTTCGATTTTAATAGCTATTGCTGCAATATAAATTTTACTAAAAACCTTATCTTTTTCATATTGGAATAATTTAATTTCAAAATTAGCGTTTTTAAGTAATTTTAAAATACTTTGCCAATGTTCAATTTTACGTTGTGCCATATACATTTTACCATTAAATATTTTAGAACCTTCTAATTGAGACTCATAAGGAACATAGAAAATATTATTTTGATATTTTTGAGTTTTATATTTTTCTGAAAAAGCTTTTTGGTTTATTGGTGAGCAATTAGTACATAAAATAAAAACACCATCTTTTCTAAGTAAGTTATGAGCTTTTTCAATAAATAATTTTCTATCTTTATCTTCTACAATACAATGAAAACAACTTCCATCAATTATCAAATCAAATTTTTTTTCTTTCAATGAATCAGAGTAACAAAAATCATCTTTAAAAAAATTAAGATCTAATCCTATTGATTGCTCTTTTGCCATTTCAATAGCTGTTGAACTTATATCAACTCCTGTACTATTAAAACCTTTTGAATTTATCCATCTTATTAAATGACCTGTTCCGCATCCAATTTCTAGTGCATTACCTGTTTTTGGAGACCATTCTTTTTCTAAAATACTTTCAATAAATCTTTTTCTATCTGTCCCAATATGATCTACTTCTTTACCTTCTTCAGTTGCATACATTTCATGCCATGATTTAGCCCCTTTTTTTTTAAGTTTTTGATATGCTAACTCATGAGCTGAATAAACTTTATCCATAAAACCTCTTTATTTTTAATAAAAAAAATCCAATAGCAGATATAAACACATTATATGATTTTTTTTTATTTTTTATAAAAAAACTACCTAAATATACATTTATTAATTAAGAAATATATTATTTAAATATTAAGTTTAAAATACTAGAATATTTTAAATCGCTAAAATCCTCTAAATACAAGGACAAAAAATAAAAACAAAAGAAAATTAATTAAGTTAATAAAACTTCATGGAACTTTCTTCTAAACTTTGCGTCTATATAAATAAGGGACGAGTCGGGTGTCACGGAATAAAAACAAAGTGATCCTGACTTTTTTTATTGCAATAAATTATCAATCAATTTTTTTCTGCTAAAATCTAATGATATATATTATTTTTTTGAAGGTAAAAATGAAAATACTTTTTATAATAGATCCAATAGAAGAGTTTAATATTAATAGAGATAGCTCTTTTGCAATAATGCTTGAAGCTCAAAAAAGAGGTTATGAAGTATGGTTCACAGAACCTAAGTTTATGTGGGCTGAGAAAAATAAAATATTTTCAAATTCTGTAAAAGTAAAATTACAAAGAGAATTAAAGCACCATGATAATATAGAAGAAGCTAAAACAGATTTATCAGAGTTTTCTGCTATTTTTATGAGAAAAGATCCACCTTTTAATATGGAATATATATATTGTACTTATTTACTTAGTATAATTAAAGATAAAACATTAGTAATAAATAATCCAGACTCTATAAGAAGTGCAAACGAAAAAGTTTTTATTTTAAATTTCCCATCAATTATTACAGATACGATTGTAACTAAAGATAAAAAAAGAATTCTTGATTTTTTAGATACTGCTGGTGGAAAAATTGTGTTGAAACCTTTGGATAAAAAAGGTGGAGAAGGTATTTTTATTTTGGAACAACAAGATAAAAATCTTCAAAGCTTAATAGATGTTTCTACCGATTATGGAAATATTACAATAATGGCTCAAAAATATATTCCTGAAGCTAAAATTGGAGATAAAAGAATTATTCTTATAGATGGAGAGCCTAAAGGTGCTTTCTTAAGAGTGCCTAGTGAGTATGATCATAGAGGTAACTTATGTGCAGGAGCTAAATCTGAAAAATGTGAAATAACAGAAAGAGATTTAGAAATTTGCGATACCATATCATCAAAATTAAAAGAAATGGGGTTAGTTTTTACAGGGATTGATATCTTAGGTAATTATGTTAGTGAAATAAATGTAACAAGTCCAACAGGATTGCAAGAAATTGCAAATATGTATGGAAATCATATTGAAGAAGATATTATTGATTATGTAGAAAAAAATAGAATCTTAATTTAAGCAAGATTAAAGACTAAATTAGCTATAATAAGATATAATGTAAAAAAATTTTTAGAGGTATAAATAAATGAGTTTAGCTGTTGGTGCATCACCTTCCATAAATCTTCCAACTAAACAGGCTCCTGCTTCTGAGCCAATAAAAGCTCAAAATCCAGTTTCGCCTAATGAATTAAACTGGGCACTGGCACTTGAAAGAAATCCAGCTACTCCTTCTCCTGAAGAAACAGCTAAATATGAAGAGATAAGTCAAAGATTACAAAAATTTGGTATAGAAAAATCGACAGAAATCCCTTGTACTGATACTACTGATAAGACTATTTCTAATAAATATGTAGAACCAAAAGCCGCTACAAATGTTGGTTTTGTTGATTCTGCTGTTGCTTTAGGAAAAAGAGCTAAAGATGGCGTTCTTAATGCTGGTAAAGCTGTTCTCAATACAGTTAAAACTGATTCAGCTGTTAAACATGCAATAGGTGGTGCTGCTGTTGGTGCTGTTGTTGGAGGACCTGTAGGTGCAGCTGTTGGAGCTACAGTAGGTTTTGCATTTAGTAAACTTTTTGATATGTTCAAATCAAAAGGTCCTATTGGCTCTGCTTTTAATACTAATGCTACAGAAAGTCAAAAGAAATCTATTAGTTTTACTGCTGCTGGTGCTGCACTTGGTTCTGTAGCAGGGCCTGGAGGTGCTTTATTTGGTGCTTCATTAGGATATTTAGCATCTAAAATAAAAGTTCCTGAAAAACACTAAAAATCTAATTTAATTACTTAATATTAATAAATCAAAGATTAGCAAATTATTTTTTGTTAGTCTTTATTTTATTAGGTAATTATTATTAATAAAATAAATCTCAGAGTATTCAGAACCTTGTTTATATTAACACCAAAGCAAAGCTTCAAGATATTAATTAATAAATAAAGCAAAAAGCAATATTATTCTTACTGTTTCAAATTTATACGCAGATTTATTTTTTTCTAAAATCAACCCTACACAAGCAAGAGTAAAAAGAATTGAAAAAGGATATAGCATTTTATTTTCAAATGTTAATGTATTAAATATTTCCAAAAATTTTACAGAAAAGATTGTAATGATAATAAAATTTATTAAAACATAAATTTTTTCATATTGAGAAATACTTGGGTCAAATTTTTCTTTTGTTTGATTAGCAAAGTTATTTTCAATCTCTATTTTTTTATCT
>JBBTGK010000264.1:0-5216 GCA_038060635.1 Cyanobacteriota bacterium
AGTTTAAAATTAGTTTCCTTTTTCAAAAAAGCAGTTAATATTTCCTTGATATGTATAACGCCCAAAACATTTTCTAAACTTTTATCACATACTGGGTACATTCGATGAATATTATTTAAAATTTTTGTTTCATTTTGCAAAAATACTTCATTAATATCAAGCCAAATTATATTATCTTTTTTTGTCATAACTTCTGAAATTTTTTTATCACTTAGGTTAAAAGTTCTTTCTATAATTTCTTTTTCCACTTTTTCTATAATCCCTGTTTTTGTAGCTCTATTTATTAGATCTTTTATTTCAGCTTCTGTTATATTTTCGACTAAAGGTTTTACTCTCAAGAGCTTCAGGATAATTTCTGTAGAAATACTCAATATCCAAACTACAGGTTGAGCAATTAGAGAAATAATCGTCATTGGTTTTGCAAAAAATTTAGCAATATTTTCGGAATAAACTAGAGCTATCCGTTTTGGTACTATTTCACCAAAAACTAAAGTAAGATAGGTAATAAAAGATACTACTAAAATTATTGATATACTTTCACTATAATTCTTTAAAATGGGTATTTTATTAATGATCTCTATCAAATCATCTGCTATTCTATCTCCAGTGAATACTCCTGTCAAAATTCCAATAAGTGTTATTCCAATTTGTATAGTTGATAAAAATCGATTTGGTTCATTAATTAAATTCAATGCAGATTTAGCTTTTTTACTACCTTTGGAAGCATCATGTTCTAATTTAGACTTTTTTACTGTAATTAATGCTAATTCTGTCATTGAGAAAAAACCATTTAGAATAATTAAAAAAATAATAAAAATTATTTCTTCTAACATACAAATTAATCCTCTTCTTTTTTATTATTAACAGGTATAAGCTTTATCATAAAAAATGAATAAAAATTATTATCCAAAAGGTCTTCCGATAATAAAATCTTTAGTTATTTTTTTTTTGATTAAAATATTTGTATATATTTTCGCTTTCCTTAGTATATTTTAATATGAATAACTACAACCATATAATAGATTTCTAATTACTAAAGATAATAGTGTTTTTTTATATTTGTATTTCATATTAATTTATTCAAAATCATTTCTTTTAATTTTATCATTTATTTTTATTTACATATATATTTTTATCATCTATTATTAAAATATGACGTATTATCATGGAAAAAATGAAAAATTTATTATTTACTATTTTAATAACTTTTAATTTATTATTAATAAGTACTAATTCTAATGCTAATCAAGATAAACCTATAGATATTAAAATTAAGTCTAAAAAATCTATTATTAATAAAATAAAATCCGATTCTACAATAAAAACGAAAAATATTAAAGGTTTTACAATTATATTAAATTTTGACGAAACAAAATATTCTAAAGAAACAAAATATGCTTTAGCTTTTTTAGAGCAGAAACTAGATAAAATAACTAAGATAGTTAAAACAAAACAGCTTAAAATATTAAAAGAAGTTCCAATTTGGGTAGAATGGGAATTATTAAAAGATAAAGCAATGTGTTACCATCCTTCTAAAGAATGGTTAGTTAGTAATGGTTATCCTGCTGAAAAAGAAAAATCGGTTGAGATAACTAATTTAAGAAATTTTGTAACTTGGCAAAAACTAAATCAACCTTATATGGTTCTTCATGAATTTGCTCATGCCTATCATGATAAAACACTGGGTTTTAATAATTTACAAGTAATGAATGCTTATGAGAATGCTGTAAGTAGTAAAAAATATCAAAATGTGGAATATAATTTAGGTGGTAAAAAAAGTCATTATGCTCTAACAAATGAAAAAGAATATTTTGCAGAGCTAACAGAATCTTATTTAGGAGAAAATGATTTTTATCCTTATAATAAAGCTCAATTAAAAGACTTTGATCCTATTGGATATGAATTAATGGAAGATGTTTGGGGTAAATAGTAAGAAGCGAAAAGTAAAAAGTAACGAGATAAGAAGGTTAGAAATCTTTTCACTCATCACTTTTAACTTCTTACTATTTACTATTTTATTCCCGTACCTAATTTTTTTAATAAATCAGACAATGTAATTTGTTCTTCTTCAGTTAAAACCGAAACAATATTTCCTACATAGTTAGCATGAGAATCAAAAATATTTTCAAAAAGTTTTTTACCCTTTTCTGTAAGAGCAACTTGAATTTCTCTTCTATCTTTTAACCCTCTGATTCTTTCTACTAAATTTTCTTTTTCAAGATTATCTATTATAACGGTGCTATTTCCAGAACTTATTAACATTTTTCTTGAAAGTTCACATATAGTCATAGAACCTAAATGCCCTAAACACTCTAAAACAGCAAATTGAGGCATTGTCAAACCATAGGTTTTTATTTCTTCGGCAGTTCTTTTTGCAAAAACAGAATAAGATCTAGCTAATTTTACCCATAGCCCTAATGCTAAATCATTTTTTTTTCCATAACTTTTTTTCATTTATTTAGTTTAATGGATGCCAAACAGGTAAAAGAATAGGGTCTTGTTTTAAAATTTCTAATTTTTCAGCAGGAAGATGTTTTTTGTTAATTATCAATTGATAAACATTATCGTTAAACCATTCATCAGACATAACAAAATAACCTTTTTTACCAACATCAGCACCCCAACTATTTTCTACTTTCCATTTTAGAGGTTTATCACCATCAAGATCCATTCCTACTATAAGCATACAATGTGTCATACTGGTTTCCCCTATTTCAAGTCTTTGAGCTTTTTCAAGATCAAAATTAGTTTTGAAAATTAAATCATAATTATAAATACCTTTTAATAAAAAACCTTCTTTTCTTAAACTATCTCTTCCTACATCGCATGAAAAAAGACATGGCTCATTATCTTTAAGAGTCATCATTAAATAAGTTTCAAATTCTTCAAAAGTAACATTTAAAGATAAATGTCTTTCTCCACCAACCATTTTTCTAGTATGTTCAACTGTGAATAATTTATTATAAGGAGTATCTTTCATCGGAGAACTCCAAACAGAAACATAATCATCTAAATTAATACCAACATATTTTTCAAAAAAATCATGCGGGGTTATATCTTTCTCTCTAAAAAACTCTTTATCTTCATTTTTATAACTCCAATCAAATTTTTCTGGAGGATTTCCAAAACAAATAACTAAAATTTTATAAATATCTTCTACAAATTCAGCTCTTTTTTTCTGAATCTCTTCAAGACTACTACCATCTTCGTGCATTTTTCTTATAATAGAAGCACATTTACGTAATTTACTAGACATTATTTCATTATGTTTTGTAGATTCTTTTGAATAAGATGAATGTTGCATTGATGATGCAGGCATAATTCCATATTTTTTTACTAAATTAACAAACATATACCAATCTCCACCATCAGGAATTGGATTACTCAAAAATTGTTTTACCGTTCTATCATCATAATCATGATTTCTCAATTCAACCATTTTTTCTAAGAAATAATTAGCTTTTTCAAACTTATCCCAAAACATTAAATAAGGGCCTGAATACTCAAAGGTTTTTACATTTATCTTTTGCTGAGTTAAATATCTTAATAAATTAAAAGCTGCAAACATCCAACAAACGCCAACTTTTTGTTGAGCAGTCGCTTCTGGGGCAACATCTAATTCATGAGAAAAAGAGAAATCCATTTTTTTTAATAAATCTCTATTAATTGCTAAATCTTGTAATTCAACTCTGCTAACTGCATTCATTGCCAAAACATGAGAATCATCTTTGTTAAAATCGTCATTAAAACCTTTAACTAATTCAAGTGTAAGTTCCATAATACATATCCTTTATATTCTTTTTTTATTTATTCAATAACCATATAATTGTCTATTTGAGGTTTGTTAAAATCTATGCTAGAAATTCCATCAGCATAAGCACAAAGCTCATTATTTTCATCAAAAATTTCAGATCTAGCAAAAACTAAAGATTTACCTTTTTTTAATAACTTTCCTTCAGCAATAACTTTATTTCCTTTTAGTGGTTTAATAAAGCTAATATTCATTTGAATTGTACCTGTTTTATGTTTATCAGAATTAACAAATCCTACTAATCCAATAGTTAAATCAAATATAGCTGATAAAATAGCACCATTTACGGCATTTGTTCCCATTCCACCACGATGATACTCGTTAATAGAATCTATATAACATTTTAAAACATCAGGATCAGATAAATCTAATCTAACTCCCATAGCTTTTAGGGATATATGAGAATTCCATTTATCTTGGATTTTTTTTCTTTCTTCTTCAGGAAGATCTATTGTTTTCATTTTTAATTTTTACTATCTAGAAATTATTACTTCATTCTATCATTTAGTTCTTTAAGACTTTTTGCCATTTCTTGAGTTTGTCTATTATTATCTTTAACAAGTGCTGCATTATCTTTAAGAATAGTTTTTATGTCTTTTAAAAGTTCAACAGCTTCTTTTAGTTCTTTATTATCAGAAACTTCTTTTTTTTCAACCACAGCTTTTTCAGTTTTTTTTGTTCCTACATTAGATTTATTTAATGTTATTTCTTTTGTAACTTCTTTACTAAAAATAGGAGAAGCAAAACTCAAACTTACACCTACAACTAGACCAAAAATACTACCTAAAATAAATTTTGTATTCATAAAATCCTCCAAATTATCTAAATTAATTTTTCCATATTATAATGAGGCCCTATATCTTCTATTTCAAAAATATCACTTGTTATTTCAAACCCAAAGGTTTTATAAAACTCAACTGCAACAAGTCTTGCATTAAACCATAAATGTTTACCATTTTCTTTTTTTATATGTTCAATACAAGCTTCTAATAATTTACTGCCAATATTATTTCTTCTGTATTCATTTTCAACAGCCATTCCTCTTAATCTCCAAGATTTTGGCGTATTATCATTAGGTTTATTTTTATTAATAATACCTTGAATATTTTCTTTGTTATTAATAAAAACAGGGCTCCCAGTACTCTGGGATTTATTTTCTCTGCAAACAGAGGCAATTCCTACTAATAAATTATCATCAAAAGCTCCAGCATGATAAGTATCTTCAAAGTCATCACCATAATAAAATAGTTTTTCATTTGGTTGTGTTGGTCTAAGCAGTTTTTTTCTTAAACCTCTTGTCTCATCTGCATTTATTCTTTTTATTATTATATTTTTCATATAAAATACTATTATTGATGTAAAATCTTATATTTATAATGATAAATCATCTTTATGAATATATTAA
>JBBTGK010000265.1:0-6105 GCA_038060635.1 Cyanobacteriota bacterium
GAGTATCAGGGAGGCGCAGAGAAAAATAACTGCCTCTTTGGTTTGAGAGAACACTATGTTACTAATTAATTTCATTTAATTACAATCGTAAGTCATCTTATTTCTTTTATACGAAGTATT
This sequence comes from Cyanobacteriota bacterium, assembly GCA_038060635.1. Taxonomy (GTDB): domain Bacteria; phylum Cyanobacteriota; class Sericytochromatia; order UBA7694; family JACMQJ01; genus JBBTGK01. The sequence continues at coordinate 121 of JBBTGK010000265.1, forward strand.
TTGTTTAAGGTTATACATAATTTCAAATTACCGTTTATTTTTTAGCTGCTTCAATAAGTTCTTCCAATGCTTCAAACCCGCGTTTAATAGTTTTTCCATCTAATTTAGTGTTAATACGATTGAAGGTGCAATAAAGTTGCCTCTTTTTATTAACAAAATTCAGATAATTAGACCGGATTAGAGCATATATTGAATATATTGCAATTTTTACATAGATTTTTAGGTTTTATATTATTTATAATGAAGAAGAATATAAAAATTATGATCAAAGCTTTATATCTCAACATTATTATGAAATACCTCAAGAAAAATCTGGAAAAATTTATTATGAATGGATAGAAGAAAATGTACCTTATAGAAAAGTTATTTCTTGGGTTTTAGATTCTGAACCTCAAATTCATGAAAAGATATATAAAATTTCATGGGGACCATCATGGATAAAAGAGTATATTGGTGGAAGTGAAAGAATAAAATACTTGGGAGCAAGTGAAAGATTTTTAGGAGCAAGCGAAATATTCATTGGAAGTAGTGAAATATTTATAGAATCTAGTTATAGATTGCTTAAAGGCATAGAACATAATTATCCTGGTGGTAGTGAAATGTTTTTAGGTTCAAGTGAGCTTATTCCTATTGGTTCATCTGATAAAAATGTAAGATATCAATTAGTTTCTAATAAAAATAATATCAGACGTTTTTTTGAATAAAAAATATATCTATAAATAATAAAATAACCTTTAAACATCATTGTATATATGAATTGCAATGCGTCTCTGCTTAATAACGTTATATTTATTTTTTACAGAACAAAAAAATTATATTAGAATATATAAATGTATAAAATTTAATAGGTTTTTTATGAAAATAAGTATTATAGGAACAGGATATGTAGGGCTTGTTACAGGAACTTGTTTTTCTGAAATGGGAAATGATGTTATTTGTGCAGATATAAATCAAGAAAAAATAACATCTTTAGAAGAAGGTATAATTCCAATCTATGAACCTGGCTTAGAAGAACTTGTTAAGAGAAATTTTAAAGAAAAAAGGCTTTCTTTTTCAACTGATATAAAAAACGCAGTTGAAACATCACTTATAATCTTTATTGCTGTTGATACTCCTGCAAATAAAGATGGAACACCAAATTTAAATAGTATAAAAAGTGTTTCTGAAAGTATTGGTAAATATATTAATAACTATAAAATAATAGTAAATAAATCCACTGTACCTGTTGGAACAGCAGACTTTGTAAAAAATATCATCAGTGAAAATATAAAAATGAGAGATTTAGATATAGAATTTGATATGGTTAGTAACCCTGAATTTTTAAAAGAAGGAGCTGCCATAGATGATTTTATGAAACCTGATAGAGTTGTAATAGGTACAGATAATGTAAGAACAGCTGAAATAATGAAAGAATTATATTCTCCTTTTGTTAGAAATGAACACCCTATAATATCTATGGATATAAAATCCGCTGAAATGACAAAATATGCTGCAAATGCTTTTTTGGCAACCAAAATTTCTTTTATAAATGAAATTGCAAATATTTGTGAGCTTTTAGGAGCTGATATTTCAAATGTAAGAAAAGGAATTGCTTCTGATAGCAGAATAGGAAATCAATTTTTATTTCCAGGAGTTGGATATGGAGGCTCTTGCTTTCCTAAAGATGTAAAAATACTTATAGATATGGCAAAAAGTGTAAATTATGAACCAAATATTTTTGAATCAGTTGAAAATCTAAATAATTTTCAAAAAACAGTTTTGGTAAAAAAAGTAGAAAATTATTTTCAAAAAACAGATCTTTCTGGTTTAACATTTGCAATTTGGGGCTTATCTTTTAAACCTCATACAGATGATGTAAGAGAAGCACCATCTATTGTTATAATAAAAAGTTTAGTAGAAAGAGGAGCAAAAATAAATGCTTATGATCCAGAAGCAATAGAAACTTTTAAAAAAATGTATGATCATAAAAATATTACATATCATGAAAATATGTATTCTGCATTAGAAAATGCCGATTCGCTTTTACTTGTTACAGAATGGCCTCAATTTAGAAGACCTGATTTTGAGAAAATAAAAAATAATATGAAAAAACTTGTTATTTTTGATGGAAGAAATCAATATGATCCTAATACAATGAAAAAAATGGGTTTTGAATATATTTCGATAGGAAGAAATTAATGAAAAAAAGAATATTAGTAACAGGTGGTGCAGGTTTTATTGGAAGCCATCTATGTAAAGAACTTATTAGAAGAGAGAATGAAGTTATTTGTGTTGATAACTTTTTTACTGGAAGAAAAGATAATTTAAAAGAAATAATTGATAATAAAAACTTTGAAATAATACGTCATGATGTTATAAATCCCATTCTTTTAGAAGTTGATGAAATATATAATTTAGCTTGCCCTGCTTCTCCTGTTCATTATCAATCTAACCCAATAAAAACCCTAAAAACAAATTTTATGGGTACTATGAATATGTTAGGTCTTGCAAAAAGAGTAAATGCAAAGATTTTACAAGCATCTACATCTGAAGCTTATGGTGATCCAGAAATTCATCCCCAAAAAGAAGATTATAGAGGTAATGTAAATCCGATAGGTATTAGAGCTTGTTATGATGAAGGAAAAAGAATTTCAGAAACACTCTGTTTTGATTATCATAGACAAGAAAATGTTGATATTAGAGTAATAAGAATATTTAATACTTATGGGCCTAATATGCTTGAAAATGATGGAAGAGTAGTTAGTAATTTTATTGTTCAATGTTTAAGAAATCAAGATATTACAATTTATGGAGATGGTTCTCAAACACGTTCTTTTTGCTATGTTTCAGACCTTGTTGAAGGAATGATCAGAATGATGGAAAATGATAAAAATTTTCTTGGCCCTGTTAATTTAGGAAGACCTAGTGAAAATACAATTTTTGAATTTGCTAATAAAATAAAAGAAATGACAAAAAGTACTTCAAATATAATCTTTAAAGAACTTCCACAAGATGATCCGACAAGAAGAAAACCTGATATTTCTTTGGCAAAAGAAAAATTAAATTGGAATCCTGTTGTAGAATTGGAAGAAGGTTTGGAAAAAACAATAAGTTGGTTTAGAAATAATATTTTGTAAAAAAAGCTAAATATTTTATTATAAAGCAAATAATAACAAAAAAATCTATTTTATATCTAATAAAAAATAATTATATATCTTATTTATATATATAGTAATTATAAATATGTTTTAAGTAAATTTAGGTTTGTAAAAATATGTAGTTAAAGAAAGTATAATATCAACAAAAAAAGCTCTAAAAGGTGTATAATGGACATCGCATTATTTTTTAGAGAATTTTCTTTTTATGTATAAAAATACAGTTTTAGTTTCTATTACAGGTAAAGACAAACCTGGTATAACATCTACCTTAACAAAAATAATTGCTGATACTGATACTAAATTAATAGATATCGAACAAGTTGTTATACATGATATTTTAAGTTTAACAATTATAATTCAACTAAATTCTAGTGATAATAGTGTATTAAAAGAACTTTTATTTAAATCAAAAGAAATTGGTATAAATTTAGATTTTGAAGTTATTTCAGATGATTCTATTATTGATCGTTCATCAAGAAATACTTATGCAATAACTTGTATAGGAAATGAAATAAGTGCAGAAATAATTTTACATCTATCAAAAACATTAGCTTATCATGATGTAAATATAGAAAGAATAACTAAATTAAATGAAGGTATCGTTAATTGTGTAGAATTAGTAGTTTATGCTACTGAAAATATAGATATAAAAGAATTAAGAGCTTCATTATTATCATTAGGTAAAAAATATCAAGTTGATATAGCCTTTCAAAAAGAAAATTTATATAGAAAATCAAAAAGATTACTTGTCTTAGATATGGATATGACTCTTATTCAAATGGAAGTTATTGATCAATTGGCTGAACTTGCAGGTGTAGGGAATCAAGTTTCAAGAATAACAGAAAAAGCTATGAATGGTGAAATAGATTTTAATACTGCTTTAAATGAAAGAGTATCTCTTTTAAAAGGGTTAGAGTTTTCTCGATTAGAAGAAGTTTTTGAAAAAATAGTTTTTACTGAAGGTGCAGAAGATTTAATTATGATTGCTAAACATTTAGGTTTTAAAACTGCTGTACTTAGCGGAGGATTTACTTATTTTACAGAAAAAATAAAAAATATTTTAAAATTAGATTATGCTTTTGCAAACCAATTAGAAGTTATTGATGGAAAATTAACTGGGAAAGTAATTGGAGAGATTGTTAATGCAAAGAAAAAAGCTGATCTTTTAGAAGAAATTGCAAAAAAAGAAAATATATCATTAGATCAAGTAATTGCTGTTGGAGATGGTGCAAATGACATACCTATGCTAGAAAAAGCTGGTTTAGGTGTTGCCTTTAATGCAAAGCAAAAAGTTAAAGAAAAAGCAGAGTTTTCTCTTTCTAGAAAACCATTAGATTCTATTTTTTATTTATTAGGAATAACAGAAAAAGATTTACAAAAAATCAAATAATTTTTTTTTGTTTGATATTATAACTCAAAATTAAACGTATATTTTATCAAAATATCAAAACTAACTCCACCCACTGTCTTTACTTAAAGAGAGGGACTTTTTATGATCTTTAAATTTTATAACTTTAAATTTTTATAGATATTTATTGTTATTAATCATGTTATTTTGGGAATATGATAATCAAACTTAGATTTTTTATTACGGGGATATTTTATGGTTTCTGTTGCTATGAATACAGAAGAAATATTAAAAGAATCAGATCACTACAAGGTTTTTGGTGTAAAAGATACCGCCTCATCTGATGAAATAAGTATTTCTTACAAAAACTTTGCAAAAATCTATCATCCAGATAGAGCAGATTCTTCTCAAAGGGACAAATTTACCCAAGTTTTTTCCAAAATTACAGCTTCTTACAATATTTTAAAAGATAGTGAAAAAAGAAAAAATTATGATTATGAAAAAAAATTAAAAGAAGAATACGATAAAATATTATCTGTATCTCAAAAAAACTTTTCTGGTTCTGGTGTTGTTGAAAAATCAACATCTAAGCCATCTACCTTTAATTTAGGGTCTGCACTAAGTGGTAAAGTTTATAATTATGATAATTACACAAGCCCAGATAAAACAACTAGTAATACGTCGCGTCAAAATAGTCCTGTAACACCACAGAAATCACAACCAATTCAATCAAATCAAAAAATAGGTGAAACCAATGCAGTTACAGAAAAAATGTACAATGATGCAATGGAAAAATTTAAATCTGGTAATATAGATGCTGCAATCTTAGATCTTCAAACAGCTTCTGTTATGGTAAAAGTTTCAAAATATCACAGTGCATTGGGTATTTTTATGAAAGAAAAAGGCTGGCATGGTTATGCTCAAACAGAATTTAAAAAAGCGTTGGCAATAGATCCTAAAGATAAAATTGCAATTAAATATATGGATGAGTATGAATCTAAAAAAGAAGAAATAATGAATAAAGGTAAAGAAATTCATCAAAAATTAGCAAGTAATAATCAAGGTTTTATTGCAAAAATTATTTCTATGATAAAGAAGATTTTTTCAAAATAAAATATATTTTTTAAGGAAATTATAGCGTTAGAATTCAATGTTTGTAGATGGAATGGCTTTTAAAGCGTTCATTTTTAGACATTCTTTGATATTTTTGTAAAATATAATTTTTTAACACACCCTAGATATTAAATTGTGATAGAATTATTATTCATTTAAGTGTAAATTTCAGTTTTTAAAGAGGTTAAATAATGGCACCACAATATGTTTATACAATGCAAGGGCTTATAAAAGTCATTGATGGAGAGAAAATTTTAGATGGTATTTATCTTTCATTTTTTCCTGGAGCAAAAATAGGAATAGTTGGTGATAATGGTTCTGGAAAATCAACACTATTAAGAATAATGGCAGGAATAGATCAAGATTTTAAAGGACATTCAGAGCCAG